>JANMGZ010000672.1:0-2543 GCA_031374905.1 Dolichospermum sp. OTE_70_metabat_362_sub | reverse complement strand
GTATAATCAAACTCATTGCGACAAACAAAATCAATTACCGGATTTTCTCGCAAAGTTTCCTCTGGTAAAACCGCAACGTGCGCCCCCACAAAGCCAATTTGCACATTGGGGTTTTGCGCTTTTATCGTTTCGGCACACTTCACATCATTAGCCAAAGAAGGCGTACTAGTGTGCATAATTACCAATTCATAATCCTTGGCAATTTTCAGCACATCGTCCACAGTTTGCCCATGAGGAGGCGCATCAACTAACCTACTGCCAGGAACTAAAGCCGCTGGTTGTGCTAACCAAGTCGGATACCAAAAAGAAGTAATTTCTCGTTTTGCTTGATATCGCGCCCCTGCACCACCATCAAAACCATCAAAAGATGGTGGACTTAGAAATAAAGTAGTTTTCATGAATATCTCTCACAAACAAATTTTTTATTGGGGTAATTAGTAATTGATAATTGTCAATTGTCAATTATCAATTGTCAATTATTCCCTAACTAGCTTTGACGTTCATACTCATCAAGTTTTCAATCAGGGAAACAACATCACTACGACTGAGTTTTTCTTTCCCATTTGCCAGAGCATCAAGAGTACCATGAGCTAAAGCCAGAGGAATTTGGCAAAATTGCAAAGCAGGTCCATTTGGCAAAGAGTTGGTATAAGCATCTGCTAAGATGAGATTGCGACGAGCATATTCTTGGAGATTGTCGTTATCCCAACCCACTGGGAAAAAGTTCACTCCACGGGTTAAATCCTCAGCATTGTTACGCAGAATATTTACCGCTTGTAAACCCCTACCAAATCCAATGGCTTGAGTGCGGTTGCTTTGAGTTCCATCATACCAGTTCCATAAATCTGAAAGCAACAAGCCCACAGCACCAGCTACTCCAAATGTATAACGGTCTAAATCCGCTTCTGTTTCTATTTGCCAATTTCGATCTGCCCAATAAGCCATTCTATCAGCCATTGCGGCTGTGGCATCCCAAATCCGCGGGGCAATACTTTCAGGTGCTAATATTGACCACTCTCTAATGCGTAAACTGACTTCTTGTAAAGAATTTTCGTATCCATTAAAGCCCGCAGAAAAAGCATCAAGCGGAAAACCATCTACTCCAGCTTGTAATGTCAGGCTAATATTTTGTAACAGATGTTTTTTAGTCCCATTATCCAAATCTGGATCATCTTCAATTTGATCAATTGCCCGCATACACAAGTAGGCTGATGCTACTGCTTCTTGCAATCCTGATGGTAAAATACTAATTGGGATATAAAAAGTTCGACTAGTGTCTTTGAGGATTTGCAAAGCATCTCCACGTAAATCCATTTTGTTTACTCCTCTCTTGATTTTCACACCACACCTAATTTTGGATTTTTCGATAATGATAATACTGAATTTAGTTTTTACTAAGCCTTAAAAACCATAAATACCCTAGTAGTAATTTGATCTAGGAATTAATAGTTTATGGTGTCGTAGTTAACACAAGTCTCGAGTTTATCAAAGTTTAGTATAGTATATAGGGTTTTGGTAATGACAACCTTGTCTATGAGGATAGATATAAGAAAACCTAAGTTCTGAGTATGAAAATAAACTCTATATTCATGGTGTAGCCAACAGGTAGGGGTAAAGCAAAAGCTAAACCCTAAATTTATATTCAAGATTAGAATATTTTTTCAAAGCTGGTTTATTGCAACATAGCCTCAAAGCGAATGAAACCACAGGAATTTGGGATTTTTTTATCTGTGTAGCTTTAGGTATACCTGTTGTACGACCAATTTATCAATATTTTGTGCGAATGTAATATTAACTGGAGTTTAGACTAAGGCATGACAAAATGACCCAGAAGGACTGAGTTTACTTACATAGCTCAAACTAGAAAAACTAAGAGGTTAAGCTGATTTAATTTGTTCCTTCTTTGGTTTAAAAGTAGTCTTTTTGACAGTATGGTAGCAAATTCTGCGTAAGCCAATTCTCCCAGTAGTAATGGATTATCAGTCAAAACATCACGGGCTAACTAAAGTTGCCAAGTTATAAGTGGTAATAGGTCACTCCACTTTATGCCTTTCAGGCACGCTACGCGAACACATTGTTATGGGGTACTCAGTTGTGGTAAAGTCCAATCCAAGCTTTGTTTGGCAAATCGGCGACCGTACAATTGCCAAAATGAACATAAAGCGTTTTAGATTGTTGGAAATGAAGATTGCACCACAAACGGATAGACAATCGTTCCATTCCTAAGTCCTCAAGTCGACAGTTTCATCTGGTGTCCACCATGTATACTAAAAACGAATGATCTCTAGACTTTTGCCGAGGGAAAAATCTTTGTATCTCAATACTCTTAGCGATTTCAACAGTAAGACTGCAACCCGTTTTTAGTATAGTTGAGTTTTTCAAAAAATGAGCGATAGCGAAGCGCTGCGTAGGAATAGCTCTTTTGTTATAGTTTTAGGAGAATGATTGCTTGTTTATATCCCCCAAAAAACAAAACCCCCTCATTATTGCAATAATGAGGGGGTTTTGTTGTTAAAAAATAGACCTGGCATCGAGCTATTTTG
>JANMGZ010000620.1:0-10981 GCA_031374905.1 Dolichospermum sp. OTE_70_metabat_362_sub | reverse complement strand
GATCGCTTGGGGTTGGGAATTATCCACTCAAGTCTTTGGTTTCTCCCCCCAGAATCTCGTTGTTAGTGTGTTTGAAGACGACGATGAAGCTTTTACCATCTGGCGCGATACCATTGGTGTAACGGAAAAACGCATTAAGCGCATGGGTGCAGATGATAATTTCTGGGTATCTGGAATTACTGGACCCTGTGGACCATGTTCGGAAATTTATTATGATTTTCATCCAGAACGAGGTGAAGATAATATTGATTTAGAGGATGATTCCCGATTTATCGAGTTTTATAACTTGGTATTTATGCAATATAATCGGGATGTTGCTGGTAATTTAACCCCATTACAAAATCAGAATATTGATACGGGAATGGGTTTGGAAAGAATGGCTCAAATCCTGCAAAAGAAGCCAAACAATTATGAAACAGATTTGATTTTTCCGATCATTGAAACAGCAGCAAAAATTGCTAAAATTGATTATCATCAAAGCGATGAAAATACCAAAGTTTCTTTAAAGGTAATTGGTGATCATGTCCGTTCTGTTGTTCACATGATTGCTGATGAAATCCGCGCTTCTAATGTTGGGAGGGGTTACGTTTTACGGCGTTTGATTCGTCGCGTTGTTAGACATGGCAGATTAATTGGGATTTCCGGGGAATTTATTAACCAAGTTGCAGAAACAGCAATTTCTCTTTCTGAATCAATTTATCCGAATTTACGACAAAGAGAAGCTGCGATTAAAGCAGAATTACAACGAGAAGAAAGTAACTTCTTAAAAACTCTTGATAGAGGAGAAAAGCTGTTAGCTGAAATTATTCAAAATGTAAAACAGCAAGGACAAAATTCTATTAGTGGTGAAAGTGCTTTTACTCTCTATGATACCTATGGTTTCCCATTAGAATTAACCCAAGAAGTTGCTGAAGAAAATCACATTACTGTTGATGTTGATGGTTTCAATGCAGAAATGCAAAAACAGGTAGAACGCGCAAAAGCTGCACACGAAACTATAGATTTAACTGTTCAAGGTTCTTTGGATAAACTTGCAGAACATATTCACTCTACACAATTCATTGGTTATACCCAATTAACAACAACTGCAAAAATTGAAGTTTTATTAGTTGCTGGTGTTTCCGAAGAAGCAGCAGAAGCAGGAACAGAAGTACAAATTGTTTTAGATAAAACACCTTTTTACGCTGAATCTGGGGGACAAATTGGCGATAAAGGATATATTTGTGGTGATGGTGTTTTAGTCAGAATTGAAGATGTGAAAAAAGAATCTGATTTCTTTATTCATTTCGGACGTATTGAACGGGGAACAATTAGAGTTGGTGATGAAATTACCGCGCAAATAGATCGGGGTTGTCGTCGTCGCGCTCAAGCTAATCATACAGCAACTCATTTATTACAAGCTGCTTTAAAGAAAGTGGTTGATGAAGGAATTTCTCAAGCTGGTTCTTTGGTTTCTTTTGATAGATTGCGGTTTGATTTTAACTGTCCCCGCGCTTTAACTGCTGAGGAAGTTATGCAAATTGAAGAATTAGTAAATAGTTGGATTTCGGAAGCGCATGGTGCTACAATAGAAGAGATGCCCATAGCAGAAGCAAAAGCCAAAGGTGCAGTCGCAATGTTTGGGGAAAAATATGGTAATCAAGTCCGCGTGATTGATTTCCCTGGTGTTTCCATGGAATTATGTGGGGGAACTCATGTTAATAATACTGCGGAAATTGGCGTTTTCAAAATAATTTCTGAAGCGGGAGTTGCTTCTGGGGTGAGAAGAATAGAAGCGGTTTCTGGGGCTGCGGTATTGGATTATTTGAATGTTCGTGATATAGTGACGAAAGATTTGTGCGATCGCTTTAAAGTCAAACCCGAAGAAATACCCGACAGAATCACAACTTTACAAACCGAACTTCGCAACAACGAAAAAGAAATTCAAAGCCTAAAATCACAAATAGCAATAGTCAAATCGGACAGCTTATTACAAACTGCGGAAATAATCGGAGAACACAAAATCATTATCGCCCAAATGGAAGATATTGACGCAGAATCATTAAAAGATGCTGCGGAAAGATTGCTTCAAAAAATCGGTAATGGTGCGGTAGTTTTAGGTTCAGTTCCCGAAGCCGGAAAAGTGAGTATCGTTGCAGCTTTTAGTTCTGAAGTGAATAAGAAAGGTGTCCAAGCTGGGAAATTTGTCGGAACTATAGCTAAAATTTGTGGAGGTGGAGGTGGTGGAAAACCCAACCTCGCGCAAGCTGGGGGAAGGGATGCAACCAAATTACCAGAAGCATTAGAAACAGCAAAAAATGATTTGTTAGCAGCGTTGAAATAGGATTTAGATCCCCGATTTCTTTGAGAAGTCGGGGATCTGAGTGTTATAATAACCCTACTCTCATTATTTCTCTTTTGTCTTCATCTTAAAAATTATGTTGAAAAGTGTAAAAATAGAGAATTTTCGAGGTTTCAAATCTTTTGAACTTCAGCAATTAGGCAGAATTAACTTACTTGTTGGTGAAAATAACAGCGGTAAAACTTCAATTCTAGAAGCTATTCAACTTTTATGTTCACGAACTAATCTTGAACCACTTGGTGAAATAATGATTAACCGAGGTGAGTATTTTTGGAGTGATGATCCAAAAGAAGAACGCGAACTTGATATTTGTCATTTATTTTATGATCATCAATTGGATATAGATAGTCAATTTTCTATTTCAGGAATTAACGACGATTTTAAAGAAGAGTTTTCTATCAAAATAGGAGACCGAAAGTTCCATATTGATGCTGATTTAGAAAAGTTTGATGAGTTGGATGAAGAAGCAAAACGAGGAATTATTGAAGAGTTATCAAGTAATTTCAAAAGTTTGAACTTCAGAGTAGTTTGGAAAAGAGAAGATGAAGCTAAAGAAATTCTAAATATGCCTTTATTAGATAATAATTGTTTATCTTTAAGATTTATTAAACGTTCTAGCCGAGACAAAAAAAATCAATTGTTTAGGACAGTATTTGTTAATTCTTCTTCTTTAAATACCACGAATATGAAAGAATTATTTGAGGAAGTTGTATTAACACCTGAAGAAGAACTAGCAACAGAAGCTCTGAGAATTATTGATCCAAAAATTGAACGTATTGCTCCAGCAAATGTTCAAAAAGCTAATCAGATGGCGAGATTACGTTCTGTTACTGATTCACATACTGGTTTTTTTGTGCGTCTTAGTGATAAAAAACAGCGTGTGCCTATTGGCAGCATGGGAGATGGAGTTTGGCGAATATTAGGACTTGCACTAGCTATAGTATCAGCTAAAGATGGTTATTTATTTGTGGATGAAATAGATACTGGACTTCATTTTACTACAATGTCCGGTATGTGGAAAATGATTTGGGATACAGCTAAAAGATTAAATGTACAAGTTTTTACCACTACACATAATAATGATTGTTGGAAAAGTTTGGCTGATATTGCAGAACAAGAAAATGTAACTGATGATGGTATTAGGATTCATAGAATTGAGAGAAATAAAAAAAAGAGTATAGTATTTATTGAGCCTGAAATTGTCATTGCTGCTGAAGAAAATATTGAGGTACGTTAAATAATGACAAGCAGGGATAAATCCAAGCATCTCATGATTACCAAACGGCTCATTGTTGAAGGTGAACAAGATAAGCGAGTGATACCATATCTGATCGAAGCTAATGGAATTACTTGGGAAAAAGGTAAAGAACCTGTTGATATTCAACCTCATGGGGGTGATGGATTTATTAATCCTTATATGATATCAACGCGAGTAAAAGAAACAGGATTAACTCATCTAGGTTTGATATTAGACGCAGATGAAGATGCTGCCGAGCGTTGGCAAAGTATCAGAAATGCTTGTTCGCCAATTGAAAGTATTCCTCCTCTTCCTGAACAAATTCCAGAAACAGGATTAATTATTAAGACACTAGATGATAAGACGTTTGGTGTTTGGATTATGCCAGATAATCAACTGAAAGGTATGTTAGAAACATTTTTAGCTTACATGATTCCATCTGAAAGCGAACCTCTTTGGCAATATACACAGGAAGTAGTAATAGGAGCAAAAGCTAGAGGTGCAAAATTTATAAATTCACATATTGATAAAGCTCGTATTTATTCTTGGTTAGCTTGGCAAAATCCTCCAGGAAGACAATTACATAATGCTATTCAGGAAACAATTCTAGATCCACAACATCCCAAAGCACAAGTATTTGTTAAATGGTTTAAGGATTTGTACGATTTGTAATCTCAAAATTTAAAGATAACAATATCACCATAAGTTCTTTGTCCTGACACTCATATTTTTGTCAATTCAAACAAACTGCTAGGCTATTTTGGATTCCTACAAGAAAAATTCATACTTATCCTGATATTATGGTCGTGAAAACTCCCTTAGAATATGAACAAGGAAGAAAAGACACTTTAGTAAATCCTGTGATGATTGCAGAAGTATTATCAACATCTACCAAAAGCTATGATAGAGATGAAAAATTCGCAGCTTATCGGACAATTCCCAGCTTACAAGAATATATTTTAATTGTTCAATATACAATGCACATTGAACAATATTTTAAAACCGATAATAATAAATGGATATTTTCTGAATTTACAGATAGAGATGTTAGCTTAAATCTAGCTTCTATTTCCTGTCAAATTATGTTATCAGATATTTATGATAAAGTAGATTTTAACACAGAAGAATAACAAACTTAATCTTTCTCTCCGTGCCTCTGCACCTCCGCGTGAGATAATAATTTCAACCACCAAAGGAGTCAATAAAAATGAGTCGCATTAATCCCTACACATTACAAATGCAAATTACCCAAATGTTTGCCCAAGGACAATCATTTTTTGCCCTTACCAAAGTCCAAGACTGGTTAAAAGAACATAATCAAAACCCCTTAGATTTTGAGATTATCTTCCACAAAAAACCTGCACCTCCTGGTTTTAAAGAAGTCATAGCAATAGAAATAGAACTCAAACGCAAAGACGGAGAACCTGTAGATCCTTGGTTACAAGAACAGGCTAATTTACACGCTTAATTACCCTGTAAACCACCAGTATGGATTAATAGCAAAGATTCCGATTTAAAAAACCCTTTAGTGATTAAATCCATAACTCCATAAAACATTTTCCCTGTGTATATATAATCTAAAGGTATATCATGTTGTTCTTGAAAATCTTGACAAAATAGCTTTAATTTATTAGTCACTTTAGCGTAACCACCAAAATGATAATCAGATATAAGTTGCCAAGGTACGGGAGTATTAACAGGTGCGGGTAAGCCAGAAGCTAAATAATTTGTTAATAAGTTGTTGATATCTTCATTAAGAAAATCACCACCTTTCAAAACAGGAAACCCAATTACTTTTTGTTCTTGACTTAATGATAGTGTTATCCCTGCTAATGTTGTTCCTGTACCGCAAGCTAAACAGATAGTATCAAATCCTTTAACTGTTTCTAATATCTCTGTACAGCCACGCATACCATTTAAGTTAGAACCTCCTTCAGGAATAATCAATATTTTCCCAAATCGTTGTTTTAACTGATTTTGTAATTCTTCTGTATGGCATTTTTTATATGTTTGACGATCAATATATACTAATTTCATTCCCTGTGCTACTGCAAATTGTAAAGTAGGATTGAGAGGGATATTTTCTTCTCCACGAATTAAGCCAATAGTCCGAAAACCAAACAGATTTCCTGCGGCTGCAGTAGCATAAATATGATTAGAATAAGCACCACCAAAAGTCAGGATTGTTGAGAAATTTTTCTCCTTAGCTTCCACCAGGTTATACTTCAGCTTAAACCATTTATTACCATTAATCTGGGGGTGCATGATATCTAGGCGGAGAATATATATCTTAACACCTGCATTCGCTCCCATTTCACTATTAATTTGTTGAATAAGTGGAGGAAAAAAAATTGACGACATTTTCAAAAAAAGCTATTATTTACTAAGATAGTATAAAATGCAAATTTTACAAAGAAAATATACCAACCATGGCTAAAGTTTTTGATTTAATCACGGAAGAATTGCAAAAATTTATTATTAATCAAAAAATATTTTTTGTCGGGACAGCCCCCTTAAATTCGACAGGTCATGTTAACCTTTCTCCCAAGGGTTTAGAAAGTTTTCGCATTCTCTCCCCCCACCGAATTGGTTATTTAGATGTAACAGGTAGTGGTAACGAAACATCGGCTCATTTGCAGGAAAATGGGCGGATAACCTTGATGTTTTGCGCTTTTCAAGAACCTGCTTGTATTCTCCGTCTTTATGGTCAGGGACAAACTATTTTACCAGATTCTGCTGACTGGAATTGTCTTTATCCTTTGTTTCCTTCTCTTCCGGGAACTCGACAAATTATTATTGCAGATATTGAACGAGTGCAAACTTCTTGTGGTTTTGGTGTGCCGCTGTATGAATATCAAGGACAAAGAGAAACTTTAGTTAATTGGGCTAGTAAAAAAGGAGAAGAAGGAATTAAGAAATATCAACAAAAGAATAATCTTATTAGTATTGATGGATTATCAACTCCTTTGAGTCAATCCCAGAATTTGGAAAATTAATCAAAGTTATGATTCTGCTTCCACAACTGCATTCAAAAAAAGTGCAAATGCTAAAATAGTGACATGAATATCATTAAATATTAAGTAGTTAACCAATTAAATGAAACCCAAATTACCCAACTTGTAAAATGATACAAAAATGAATTTTGGAGTCATTTCCTCAACGGTGGGGGTTTAAAAATGATATTGTGAAATTGGAATTAATATACCGTTATTAATAATATAGCAATCCTTCATCATGTCTAATCAACGCATAATTCAAAGTATATATACAGATGGTGCTTGCACAGGTAATCCTGGTCCGGGTGGTTGGGGTACAGTCATCTATTTTAATGATGGTTCGGTTCATGAAATGGGTGATTCATCCCAGCACACTACCAATAATAAGATGGAAATGCAAGCTGCGATCGCTGCCCTGGAATTTTTCAAATCATCTGGACAAACTCAACCTATTACCCTGTACACCGATAGTGAATATCTGATTAATTGCGTGACTAAATGGGTGAAAGGCTGGAAACAGAAAGGCTGGAAAAAGTCAGATGGTAAAGATGTTCAAAACCAAGACCTCTTAGAAACTCTCGATACACTTAATAGCCGATTGATACAATGGCAACACGTTCGGGGACATTCTGGTAATGTTGGTAATGAACGTTGTGATGTGATTGCCCGCGCTTTTGCAAACTATAAAATCCCCAATTTACAACAGTTAGTACCGGAAGTGCTTCACGAAACTTTACCTAAAATTAGTGAACTCCGCATAGCAAAAGCATCTGATAATCCCATAAACTCTACAATAATCAATAAAAATACACTTGAAAGCAGTCAGTCTGCATCAGATATAACCACTATGGAACCATCTACAACGTCAACTGCGACTACAACCACCGAACAACCTACTGAAATGAGGGTTTCACAACTTCGCAACTTGGTGGAAACTTTGCATATTGCAGACGAAATTGCTGAAAAAGGTTATTTAATTACCAGTTCAGAATTAGCAGACTTAATGAGTGTCCACTCTAGCGCAGTTACCAGCAGGGGTGACGAATGGCGTTGGCGAAATTGGATAGTTTCCCGGGTAAGACGGGAAGGTAATCAAATTCTCTGGGAACTCGAACGTGGGGACAAAATAGAAACAGAAGTAGATTAATTCGTAATTCGTAATTTGTAATTCTTAATTTTTGTTCTGAAGATAGTGAATAGTTAAAAGTTGAAGATTTTATGAATTACAGATTACGATTTATAGCGGTATGCACTTGAATAAAATACAGTCAGCAAATCGTAAAGCCGTAGGGGCGCAGGGCCTGCGCCCAAAATTAACCTGAGTCCGGTGATTAAGCTCCTAACATTTGTAAATTGTGCAAAGTAGCATAAAATCCTTTTTGTTGTAATAATTCTTCATGACTTCCCTGTTCAATCAATTCTCCCCGTTTCAACACAAAAATCCGGTCTACATTCCGAATTGTAGAGAGACGGTGAGCAATAATAATTGATGTTCG
Organism: Dolichospermum sp. OTE_70_metabat_362_sub; assembly: GCA_031374905.1. Lineage (GTDB taxonomy): Bacteria > Cyanobacteriota > Cyanobacteriia > Cyanobacteriales > Nostocaceae > Dolichospermum. The sequence goes on along the minus strand of JANMGZ010000620.1, from coordinate 2,911 downwards.
TTTTATTAACAACTGATTTAAAGCTTCTTGAACCAAAGCCTCAGTTCTCACATCTAAACTAGCTGTAGCTTCATCTAAAACCAAAATTTGAGGGTTGCGAATAGCAGCACGCGCAAAGGCTAAAAGTTGTTTTTGTCCACTAGAAATATTTGTCGCCCGTTCTCGTAATTGAGTATCATAACCTTGGGGTAATTGGTTAATAAATGTGGCCACATTGGTTTTTTCTGCTGCTTGTTGAATTTCTGCAAAAGTGTAATTATCACCCAACGTAATATTACCTTTAACATCACCAGCAAACAAAAACGCCTCTTGCAAAATTACTGTCATATAACGACGTAGTTCTCCTTGGGCAATTTTGCGGATATCTACACCATCAATCAGAATCCTTCCGTGAGTTGGTTCATAAAGACGACATAACAGGCGAATAATTGAACTTTTACCTGCACCTGTCGGGCCAACTAAAGCTATCTTTTCCCCAGGGTGAATAGTAAAGTCTAAATTTTTAATCACATAGTCATCATCTTTATAAGCAAAAGAAACATTTTCAAATTTAATTTCTCCCAAAGCAGGAATAGGTGTAAAATCTTGAGATTCTAATTTAGAAACTATCTTATTAAAATCTAGCTTGTAACTTTGAGGATGAGAGTAATCTTTAATTTCGATAGGTTCATCTAAAATATCAACTACTCGTTCAATAGCCGTAAACCCAGATTGAATGACTGTAAACTTTTCCGCAAAATTCCGCAAAGGTTCAAAAAACTGTTGGGCATATAAAATAAATGCTGATAAAATCCCAAAAGAGATTTGTTGATCTAATAACAACCAACCACCTAACCATAATACCCCAGCAATAGCCATCAAACTAACCCATTCTAAAGTTGCAGAAACTGCTGAATCATACCAAATGCTAGTATCTACTTCTTTAACATAACGTTGGTTAGTAGCCCGGAATAACTCAGCATTAAATTTTTCTCGGCGGAATAATTGGACTACATTAATCCCGACAATATTTTCTTGCAGTTGAGAATTGAGTTTAGAAAGTTCTTCCCTAGTTTTATAATTAGCCGTTCGATACTGCTGTTGAAAATAAATCATCAACCAAGTTACTGGAAACAGGATGAATATTAACAAAGAAGCAAGTTGCCATTGAATTGAAAACATCAACCCCACAATCACTACCATAGACAATAAATCAGAAACAATGCCTACAGCCCCAGTCGAAAAAACATCTCCTAAACTTTCGACATCACTCGTTAGTCTAGTAATCAATTTACCTACAGGTGTGCGATCAAAAAATCGAACTGCTAAAGATGTGACATGATGAAATAAATCTTCACGAATATCTGCCGTGATTTTTTGTCCGAGTTTCTGAACTAAATAACCTTGTACACCTGTTAATACTAAGCGCAAAATAGTTGCTATTAGCAACATCCCAATGAGGATATTTAAACCTTGCCAGAGGGGGATATTTTGGAGAAATTGATATGTGCTAGGTTCTTTGCGAATTAAAGAAATTGCCTGTCCCACTAATAGCGGTTTGATAGCACTAGCCACAGCAATAGGAACAAGCAGCAACATGGATACTGCTAATAGTTTGCCATGACGACGACCATAAGGTACTAAACGCAAAAATAACCGCCAGTCATTTTCTCGACGACGGTATTCTGAATCGGATTTAGGTGGAGATGGAGAGATGCTCATAAATAACAATTCAAAATTCACAATTTAAAATGTTTCTTACTCTCTAGAGGAGAGCTATGCCTTTTTAATTCTGCCCTGGGGTACTAATTTTTTTCAAAATTTAAACCATTGATTTCTTGACATTTTGCCTGTGCTGCTTGATAAGCTGTCAAATATTCTGGACCACCCAACATAACATCACCATAATAATCATAAGGGGCTTCACCATAAATGGGTAAAGGATCATCCTCTGGATAATCTTCTTTGGATTCTTCGATAATGGCTTTGAGCTTTTTGATACTCAAACTTTGGGCGGGAAAATAATACAGTTCTTGGGAATTTTTTTGTAAATGGGGAAGTGTCGGATCTATAATTACATCATTAACTTCAATCCAACTATGTTCCACTGGTTTATAAGGCTGACCTGCAAATACTAAAAAGCCTTGGATATATTTTGCATTTTCGGTAATTAAAACCGCTTTATAAGCATTATCAAAAGGTTTTTTGGCTTTACTTTTGATGGTTTTGGCAATTTCATTAGATAGGGTTTCATCTAATAATTTGCTCATGAGGTAAATTCTCCTTTAATTATTCTGTCAACTATTAATTTAATATACAGTGTACCTTTGCTCAAGATGTCTGTTGTTTTCTGATAATTTTGTCTGAATCAGGATTTACAAGATTAAAGGATGAACAGGATTTTATTTTTTCATATCCTGTAAATCCTCAAATCCTGGTTATCCTGATTCAGACAATTTTCATTTATTATAAAATTTTAAATACAACACTCCCTTGGATTATATACTTGACATAATAGCATAAAAAGTCAAGAGTTAATACCCTAATAAAATCGTTGGATTATTGCGATGATTCTCAATAATCTTGAGAATGAAGTAGATTTATTGTCAATAAACATAGTCTTGTGCTTTTTTTGTAAAAGTCATATTTAAAAAACTTATATTAGTCAGCTTTGAACGGACAACTGACCCACCTCCCCAAAATATGTCAAAATAGAGAATTGTCATAAAAAATATTGTTAAGGTAATTTAGTGACTTCAACTGCTCAAGCTAGTGCGAGTGCGCGTCGTGCGGTCTTCCCATTTACAGCCATCGTTGGTCAAGAAGAAATGAAACTGGCGCTGCTGCTAAATGTCATTGACCCCAAAATTGGTGGTGTAATGATTATGGGCGATCGCGGCACCGGAAAATCTACAACTATCCGCGCCTTGGC
>JANMGZ010000606.1:0-1733 GCA_031374905.1 Dolichospermum sp. OTE_70_metabat_362_sub | reverse complement strand
TAAAGGGCGCATTTTCTCCAAAAAAGCCAAAGCTTCAGGGATATGAGGTTGTAGTAATTTTTGGTGGGTGATATTGCGCGGTAATTTTAGACAAAACTCAAACCCCGGTGGTGTTTCCGCAGCCCAACGAGTAACGGTTTCTGCATTAGGTGTAGCATAGAAAGTAGTGTTTCCTTCTACAGTAGTAAAGCAACGACTGTAAAGATTTAAAAAGTCAGCATTGCGAGTCCCTGGTGGGTAGAGTTCACCCACCCAACCTTTATAAGCCCAAACTGCACACCCGATATAAAAGTTCACAAAATTAAAATTCTTGGATATGTTCTCTTCAATTGTACAGGTCGGTAAAAAACATTGATTCTTGCTAGTATCATGTCAGGATTATAGTTACGCAATAAATTATTAATTTTATGCCAAGAAAAGAACAGGGTTGGGTGACGTTTCAAACATCTGAAGAAGAACGGAAGATTTTAGAAGAATTTTGTCAAAACTCCCAACGTACCAAAACAGAGATTTTGAGGGAATTAGTGCGGGGACTTAATAAATATTCATCACCGACTATATCATCATCAATTTCACAAGAAAAAGTAGAAAATAAGCATCCTGAATTTGAAATTGTTAGTCCCAAAAAAGCCTTAAAAGTTAGTTCGCGCAATGTTTTAAAAGGAGTTGTCAAACGCATAACTACAGGAAGCGTGAATACCGAAGTAACTTTAGAAATTGTTCATAGGGTTGAGTTAACCTCAATGATTACTAAAGTTTCGGCTGAAGAGTTAGAATTATCTGAAGGTACAGAAGCTTATGCTGTGATTAAATCTAATGATATTGTCATAGCTAAAGATTAGAAAAAGATTTAGATCACAATGAAATAATTAGTCGGTTTTAACCGACTTTAGCTATTAGACAGGGAATTGATTCCCTGTCTAAAAAAATGGTTATAGTAATCTAATATTAGTCTAAGCTTCGACTTTTACACCTTTCCAGAAAGCAACATAACCTTCTATATTTTTAGCTTTCTCTTTAGCACTAGGATAGTACCAAGCTGCATCTTGATTGATTTGTCCATCAACTGCAACACTGTAATAACTAGCAACTCCTTTCCAAGAACAAGTAGTGTGGGTGCTGCTGTCTGTGAAATATTGCTTGTTAATGCTGTCAGCAGGGAAATAATGATTTCTGTCGACAATTACGGTATTATCGCTTTCGGCTAAAACTGCACCGTTCCAAATTGCTTTCATGATGTGAGTTTGAAAAAAGTTAACAATTTATATTGTTACATTTTATATGACTATTTATTAACGTGATATACTTAACTTTAGTAAAATTTTGGCGAAATATTAATTACAACTATCGAAATAACTTTTAGTTCAACTTAATTTATTTTATTTTGCCAAAACTACTCCAACCAATCCTCACCACCTGGTAATTGCACTAAATAATGATCAATCATCTTTACTAACTCTTGAGGTTGATATTCATAAGTTAACAACAAAATATTTTGAGCAAAATCAATCAATACTTCTCGATTTAATCGTTGAGAAACTTGACTAGGTTTTAACGTCCCGCCAAAAACCTCCGCACTAGCTGGACGAATTGCCATTTCAACAGCTTCCGCTAAATATTCTTCCCATTCATCAAATTTAATATAATAGGATTTATGATTATCTTTAATATTCAATTTCCCAATTTGAATCACAGAATCAGAAATAGAAGCAATCCAAGAATTAGTTAACCGC
>JANMGZ010000561.1:0-4989 GCA_031374905.1 Dolichospermum sp. OTE_70_metabat_362_sub | reverse complement strand
ATCCTGAAGTGGAAATGTCTATGCGTCATGTCTTGCTGCCACTTTATATTCCAAAAACATCATAATTGTGAATTTGTGGCTGTAAATCCGGCAAATTAGCTGAGGCTTAGAAGGAAAAATAATGAGAGCGGTTGCCATGATTTCGTCACCCAAACTATCAATAGTGGTGTTGGTGTAGGCAATCGCATAAAATACCCATTGATGACCAAATTCTAAAGGTTTTATGGGCGTATTTTTGACTAATTATGATTAATAAACTCCTGCTGATTAAAACTCCTGCTAATTAATTTTCGCACCCCCAAAAGCTGCCACTAATTCATGACTTTCTCCATTTTTACGAAAACCTAAATCATAACCGTTGGCCTTACAGATAACATATTCAGCATTAGTTGTACTATCCCTATAACCACGAACATTGGTATTCTGTTCAACTTGATAACCTAATTATTGCAAAACTTGATGCAGCACTTCACCGTTTTTAATTTGTAGCTTGATAGTTGTAAAATGAAAATAAAAAATTAACTCCTACAACCATCAAATAACAATCCTGTAAATCCTAGAATCCTGGATATCGTGATTCTGACAATTTAGGTTTATAATTGATATAGAGTGCAATATTACCTATAACTTAGTAAATGACATAGATAATTATGAATGTACAACTTGTTGACTCCCTTGTAGAAATTGTTTCTAAATTAACTCCCGAAGATCAGAAACTCTTTCTGTCTAAACTTTCTCATAGAAACATTATTCCAGCAGCAGAACAACAAAAATTAACCTCAACAGAAAAAGCCACAAAGTTTCAAGAATGGTTATCTCAGTTTCCTCAAAGTAGTATTACCCTACCGGATGAAGCAATGTGTAGAGAAAATATTTATGATGATAGAGGAATATGAAAAGCTATTTACTTGATACCAATATTATTCTTAGATTTACAAATTCCCAATCTCTGGAATATAACCTGATAAGCAATGCTATTTCTCAAATTTTATTACAAGGTAGTCAATGTTTTATTACCTCTCAAGTAATCATTGAATTTTGGGTTGTTGCTACTCGTCCTGTTAATGTCAATGGATTAGGATGGACTGTAAAACAAACAACTCAAGCAGTACAGATGTTAATAAATCAATTTGATTTTCTAGAAGAAACACCAGATGTATTTTCTATTTGGTTGAACTTAGTAACAACATATAATATTTCTGGTAAACGCACTCACGATATACACATATTAGCCGTGATGCTTGCTCATAATATCAGTCATATTTTAACTTTAAACCCCAAAGATTTTATAGCTGTTCCCGAAATTACGATTATTCATCCTCAAAATATTAATGGCTAAGAATATTGTGAATGCAATTATCCTGTAAATCCTTTAATCTTGCAAATCGTGATTCTGACAAAATAGCATATCTGGTCAATAGTTGGTTTCATGTATGCTAGATGAAGCATAGCATAGCTTGTTCACAAAATTGAACTAAAATTTTACCACATTGAAAGGGCTATAATTCTACACCCAAGACTTGCAAAATGTCTTTAACGGGTGCTTTCTCTTGCTCTAACTGCTCAACTCGATGTATTAACCGCTTAGGAATGTACTTAGAAGATTTTACTAAGCGATGGGCTACGCCCCACCGGAGGTGATCGCCCTGAGTCCAAAACTCAAAATGATAGTAAGCCTGTGGGTAATCCTTGCCTTTTTTGGTAATTGTGCGCCAGTGAATGTTACCGCTACCTTCTCCTTTATACCGTCGCATTTTACTAGGGTTTGGATTACTAGGGGAGATATCAGAATTACTAGGGCTTAACTGGATATCCCCTAGTAAATTACTAGGGCTTTGATTACTAGGGGTGACAGAAATGCCTAAAAGAAGCAGAATTTCTTTGACTGGACGTTTAGCAGCCTCAGCTTCTTGAATATCCCCCAGTAATTTTTTGGGTATGTATCTAGTCTTTTTCTGACCGTTTTCTTTCCAGTGGTAATAAGCCTGTTGGTAATCTTTACCTTTTTTGGTGATGGTGCGCCAATAAATAAAACCATTGCCATCGCCCTTTCGTCGGCGATTTTTACGAAGGGTATTGTCCATATACTCTAGTAAAATGCCATAACCCGCGCATCTTTAGGGATTTAGCGATGGCGCTTAGACTCGGAGTGGATTCTGAAAGTACCAAAGAGCCAAAAGCAATCACATTTGTTGGCAAAGATCGCGTCCAGAACTGTAGGAAGCGCAATCGCTCTAATTGATGAGCGGAAACACAGGTAATAAAATTAACAGGTAAAAAGTTAATCATCCTCCTTGACCCTTTGCGCTTCAAACAAATCTTCAATAGTGCAATCCAGTGTTTTACAAAGTTGTGCCAGTTTCACGAAGGTTTCTATCCCTCCTCGATCTCGCTCCCAGTTACGAACAGTTGAGGGGTCAACACCAACTAAATCAGCCAGTTGGCGCTGAGTCAGATTTTTTTGTTTTCGCAGTTGGGCGACTTTTGAAATGTAAATTTTTTGCATGGATTAATTGATGTTATTAGTATAGCAGGAATTTTTTAACGCTAGATAGTTAACACCACCAAGCAGGATACAAGAAGCAGCCATAAACACCTTACTATCATGTTAGGAATAAGAAGGACTGTATATTAAGGCTATAGGGGATAAAGAAAGTTGAAAAGAGAAAACTAAATTAAATTGTCAAATTCTTTGTTAAACTTCTTCATCAGTACAGTTGACTAAGTTTAATCAGGTTTAAATAATACAGCATATTTGAGGTAAATGAGGAACAAATTTTATTAACAAAGATTTATGGTAAAAGACATTTAATCTGTTTTATGTTAATAGTTATCTGTTTCTGAACGTATCAATTTTGTACAAATTATTTTTACTATTCTGTCAGCTCAAATCTTATGTAAGATTTGAATGTTTGTTGATTTTTAACAAAAATATGTTAAATTATATTAGTTGACAAAACAAATTGATAACTTTTTTTTGCTGTACCTTATCAATCTAAAATAATCTATAAAATTTAACTAAAATTTCACCCCCTTAACAGGGGCAAGAGCGACGAATTAAGATGAATAAATCCTATGTCTACAGTCGCTCTACATCAAAAATATCGCCCTCAGACTTTAGCCGAATTGGTTGGACAACCCTACATTAAAACTGCTCTCACTAATGCTATCAAACACCTGCAAATTGCCCCAGCTTATTTATTAACAGGTTCTAGAGGTACAGGTAAAACTTCCACTGCACGCATATTTGCTAAATCTCTTAATTGCCTTAATAGCAAAAAACCAACTGATAAACCTTGTGGAATTTGTCAATCTTGTCGTTCAATTGAAACTAGCAATAGTTTAGACGTAAGTGAAATTGATGCTGCTTCTAACAATGGTGTAGATGATGCCCGTGCTTTAATTGAACGCTGTACTTTAGCACCAATAGCAGGACGTTATCGAATTTTTATTCTTGATGAATGTCACTGCCTAACCGGTAATGCCTTCAATGCTTTACTCAAGTGTATTGAAGAACCACCACCTCATGTGGTTTTCATTCTCTGCACCACAGAACAGCACAAGGTTTTACCTACCATTGTCAGCCGTTGTCAGGTGTTTAATTTTCGCACTTTATCAATTCAAACAATTGTGCAGCATCTCCGTATTATAGCAGATGCGGAATCTATTTCTATTAATGAAGAGGCACTGACAGCGATCGCTCGACTGAGTGATGGTGGTTTACGGGATGCCCTACAATTACTCGGTCAAGCCAGTCTTTTAGATGTAGATATCACTGCTCATCATGTCATGGAAATCGTTGGTGGTGTCACAGAAGCAGAGCTAATGGCTATTTTACAGGCTATCTCTACCAACAACACTTTTAACTTGCTGCAAGTCGCTAGAGTTTTGGTAGACTCTGGGAAAACGCCCAAATTGATTATCTCAAATTTACTGCAAACATACCGAGATTTACTGATTATCAAGTCTGCACCCAAGGAACAAGCCTTACTAACTGGTTGTGTCAGCCATACCCAACTCAAAGCTTTTGCTAAACACTGGAATTTCGAGACTCTGAATTTGTCTTTAGCAGAGTTACAAAAAGCTGAAAATTATCTGCGGTATACGGTCAATGCGGCGGTGTGGCTGGAGGTTTGTTTACTCAATTTGCTGCCCGGTTTATTGCCTGGGGGTGCAACGAAGACGGTAAATGTGAAACCTGGGCATGATGGCAAATTGTTACCAACTTATGGAACGTACACCATCAACAAGGTGACTGATAAACCTGTGGATGATCCAGGTAAAGATAGCTTGTTACCAGCAGTTGCAACTAATACCGCTAATGCTTCTAATACTGCTAATTTAGCGCAAATTTGGCAGCAGGTTATGGATAAGGCGAAACCCAACCATCAAAAACTGTTGGCTCATGCAAATCTGGTAAAATTGCAAGGGTCTAAGGCAATTTTAGAGGTGACACCAGCTTACCTGCAAAAGTTTGAGAATAGCAAGGAGGCGATCGCTAAAATGCTGCAACGGGCTACTCAAAGTCCAAAACCCCTGACTGTGTTGATTAAAACTGCCAATCTCAGTAATAATGGGAGGGTCACAGGATGATTGTCTTGCTCACGGGTGATGATGAATACGCGATTCAGTCACAGCTAAACCAGTACAAGGCAGAGATTGATGCCCAATGGCTGACTCTATGCTATCACCGGTTTCCGGCTGTTCAGCTTGACAAAGCCTTGACTGTAGCTCGTACTCGTTCCCTGACTGATGGTAAAAAACTGGTGATTGTGGAAAATTGCCACCTCAAGCAGTGGGGTGATCCTGAGTTGGCAACTTTGCAACAGTTGGTGCAAGTGCCTAATTCAACAATTTTGGTGTTTGTGGCGACTAATGTAGATAAGCGGCTAAAGGTTTACAAACATTTGGTCAAGTATGGGAAGTTGTTGGAGTTTGCATTGATACCACCTTGGCGGTATGATTTGATTGAACAGGCGATCGCTTCGC
>JANMGZ010000458.1:0-4061 GCA_031374905.1 Dolichospermum sp. OTE_70_metabat_362_sub | reverse complement strand
TGCATGAGTTAACCAAAAATCTCCCAAATCTAAATATGTGGGTAAACTCTCAAACCAATCTAGATGTTTTTTAGGAATCGTTGCTGATTGGTAACTAGTAATAGTAGCCTGTCCTCCACTGTATAACCACGTTTGCATATTGGCTGACGAAGTATTCTTACTAGTCAGAATATTTAATAACATCAGTTCATGATTACCTAGCAAACAAGGGTAATTATTTTCTTTCACGAATTCAACTACTTCGGCACTTTTTGGACCACGATCAATTAAATCTCCTAAAAAATAGACTTGATCTTCTGATGCGGGGGCTATTTTTTCAAACAGCAACATCAAACCTTCATAGTGTCCATGCACATCACCAATAACAACCCTACGCGGACTAATTTCGCTCATTTGCTTCTAGCTTAAATGAATTAGCTAAATATGTTTGACTACACTTTTATCTGTGTGATTTCCGTTAAAAAGGTCAAGAAAACTTGACTAAGTTATCATTTATTTAATAATTATGTAGACATTTGGTTAACTTGCCAAGTTCCCATACGGATAATTAGCGATACTCAAGACTTTTATCATAAATTAACTGCCATGCTTCAATAAGTTCACCCTCAGTAACAAAATATAACAAGCATCAGTTTTTAATCTTCATCCTGCAACAACCACAAACCACTATAAGTCATTCCTGAATCATCTGGTTGCACTAATAAAAAATGCAATCCGTGACTTAGCTGTTTTCTCACTTGATATAACTTCCCCGCAGCCGTAACTTCCTCATCTGTAAAAGTTGCTAAAACCCACCTATCTATTAAGCCAGATTCTAACACCAAACCATCAGGCTCACCAGCGATGTAGTTTAATGACACAGGCTGACTTTCCTGTAACCATTGCGCTAACCGCATAGATTGCCGTCCCCCGTAAATTACCACACCAGGTATAGGCACAGTTGAAGCTAAACCTAAATTAACTGGTTTGAGAAATTCTGGTATTTGTAAAATAGGAATTGGCCGTTCTGTAAATTCATCCACAATATCACCAGATGGAATCATCGCAAACCGCCATTCTTCCCCCCAGAGATTTTCCGGTAATGGTAATGGAGGTAGTTTATCAACAATTACAGGATATTGCTTTGTTGCTAACCACTGCTTTAGAGCCAAAGTTCTCCGAGTAGCTTCAACCTTAATCCCTAAATTATTTCCCGCAATTGTGATTAAACTTAAAGACTGAGGACGAAATACCTGAATTACATCTGGTAACTTTTTCTGACCAGTTAATTGTAATTGTTGGGCAACCCAAGTAGAATTAGCCTGTGATTGGGGACAACTTGCTGTGAACTCAAAACTGCGAGTTGCATCACAAACTAATAACTCCCATAGCACTTGTCCTTTAACATTTTGTAGCGGACTACGATAAAAATCAGCCTGCCAAATCAGACTCATTCCCTACTCCATAAAAATTAAACAACTCAAAAGTGAATATAGCAAATTTATTTTTTGACTAAATTTCTGGCAAATTCTATCGCTGCTTCTACTGTAGAAATTTTCCCCTCAGCTTGAGCAACACCAACCTCCATTAATAACTCACCTATCAATGGTGAAGCTGGAATGTTTAACGCCTCCATCATGTCTTTACCATTGAGTAAAGGAGTAGGATGTGCCACCACATCGTTTTTGTCAAGATAACGCTTAATTAAAGGTTCATAAGTAACAAACATACTTTCTTCAAACATCCCCTTAGCCACAATATCATTTGCTAAAGCTAATACCAACACAGCCGGAAATAAAATTCCCATTTCCCGAAACAGAAAATACTGTTTTCGCAAAGGCATATTTACCGCTTTTATTGCCGAAAATAGTCTTAATCCCGTTGTGACCGCTCTGATTTCTGCCCGACTATAGGTAAGTTCCTGTAATTCGATTTCTGCAATTTCCGGTTTTGAGTCAACAAGACAAGCAAGTTTAGCAGTAGCTAACCAAGAAGTTTTCACAGTTTCTCGCACATAATTTGCTAATTCTTCTCCTAATTGTTGCCAACTTTGGCTAATTAAAGCATAAGCTTCATCAACAGCATTTAACTTAATAAAACTATCATCAGTCGCGTTTTCAAAGAAACTAGTTAAAACACCATCTTTCCAAGCAGTATTTAGCCAAAATGTCCCTTGAGAACTTGCCAATAAATAACCAATTTCTACCCGAACTCGTTCCGCTGCCACCTGATTAATACTTTTTGCTAAACTGCGAATTGTTTCCTGAGTAGCTGGTTCAATAGTAAAATCAAGTTGAGCAGCTTGACGATAAGCCCGCATTAACCGCAAAGGATCATTTTGCAGATTTACAGGTGATATCATCCGTAATAGACCAGATTCTATATCCTTATAGCCTTGGAGAGGATCAATAATTTCTTGAGTATGGGGATTATAAGCGATCGCATTAATAGTAAAATCCCTTCTATGCAAATCCGTAATTAAACTTTCCCCCTCCTGTTGAGCAAAATCAGCCGTAGCATTAGGAAACACCACACGGGCAATTTTCCTTTCAGCATCAAGTAACACAAAACCAGCTTGATAACGTTGAGCAATCTTTCGCGCTACCTTCACCGCATCCTCTGGGACAATAAAATCTAAATCCACATATTCCCGAACCCTACCCAAAATCGCATCACGCACAGCACCACCCACCATATAAACAGGTTGTGGCAAATATTCCCAACTAAAAGGCCAATTTTTGGCAGCCAGACGAGAAGCAACTAATTCAGACATTTTAATAAAAATCAATCCAGTAACTAATGCTGATTATTTTGCATTAAGCTACATTAACTATAAAGCCTCCCAAAGTTGGTTCTATTATGTGTATTTGCGTGAATTGCCACTATGTAGACCGCTGTGTTACCTACAATGCCGTAGAAACCCAGCACCAACAGCCCCACCTAACAGAAACACCGAATTTTGACCCCAACGAACCTTCCATTAACGTCAATATTCGCACACAAGGCGAAATCATTGAAATGGAATGGGATGTAGTTGGTTGTCTCAGCTTCAAACAAGAAATAGGTAAATGGTCTAAATTGCGTCCAGGTGAATTAGTCCCTACCTAATTAAACTACATTCTGAAATGTTGCTGAGTATTCACAGCCAAAATCAGCAACACCAATTCTTATTCATGTTTTCCCCTCCAATCCTTAATTTTGCTGTATTATTTAGCAGAAAAATATATTTGCATTTACCTTGACAACCATAATTAAACATCTCTCACCGCATAAATACGCCTTAGCATTGCACACCACCACACCGGAACTCGGTTTAGCAATTAGCAACTTTGCAAATTATCCTCAATCTCAAGTTTGGAACTTAGGGCGTGACTTATCCAGTCATATCCATCAATACCTAATTGAACTGATTAAACCACGCACCTGGGCAGACCTAGAATTTATCGCCGTAGCCAAAGGACCAGGTGGTTTTACAGGAACTCGCATTGGTATTGTCACCGCTCGGACAATAGCACAACAGCTAAAAATTCCAGTATTTACAGTTTCCACCCTAGCCGCAGTCGCGTGGCAAGAATATAAACTCCAGAAAAAATACCAACATCCAATAATTGCCGTAGAAATGCCAGCACAGCGGGGACAAATTTTTGGTGCTATTTATCAACCCAACCCTGATAATTCTGGCATTACCGCCCTACTACCAGATACAGTATTCAACCCAACCACATGGCAAGAAACCCTAACTAATTGGCATACCAATCAGTTAATATCAGCCACATCTCACCTAGCAGCCACCGCTAACAGTATTTTGGAATTAGCCTATTTAAATTGGCAGCACGGTAAAAATCCCCATTGGTCAGAAGCTCTACCTTACTATGGACAGCACCCAGTAGATATTTGAAATCATCGAAATCCGTTTAACCCTTGCCATATAAAACCTTTAGCTAAAAACAACCTCCGATTTTACCCACTCAAAAAAATATTTTCCAAACCCCTTGACAGGAATAAAAAGGATTGCTATATTAGATAAGTGCCGAAGAGAGAAACAACTCCCGGCAACTGAACCGAGAAAAAATAATACTTTG
>JANMGZ010000455.1:0-5030 GCA_031374905.1 Dolichospermum sp. OTE_70_metabat_362_sub | reverse complement strand
CCATGTTGTTGTTCCCAGCTTTTCAAATGCGGGGTTTTCATGAAAGCGATCGCACATTTCTACTGCTACAAATTCTATATCAGATTGCAGGAAAACAACACCGCCAATAGTTAGATATTTCGCTAATTCTGTGACTAATTCTGGTTGGACTACCCGACGTTTCGCGTGACGATTTTTAAACCAAGGATCAGGAAATTGAATTGTAACTTTTTGTAAGCTTCCTAATGGTAAAGTTGATAATAAGAAAACTAGGGAATTATTCACATTTGCAAACAGATAATGCAAGTTTGTTAACCCCATTTCGTCGCGGATTCTATTAGCTTCTACTACTAGGGGTTCTCTGATTTCTAACCCTAAAAAATTCCAATTGGGTTCTATTTGTGCCATTTTGAGAACAAATCTACCCCTCGCACAACCAATATCTAAATGTAGAGGTAGGTTTGGTTGTGTGTAAATCTTTTCCCATTCTGGAGAAGCGGTGGGGGTTTGGAACTTACTGGAAAGGGGGTTAACGTGTTGACGAACTCGAACAGGTGACAAAATTTATTCTCCTTACAAAAATTAACAATTCCAAATAAATGTATACAAATATTATTAAGTCTAGATATTCCTACACAGGTATACACAGTGAGAGTTATACTTTTAGAATAAGAATTTTTGCAACTTCATTTTTAACATTTTCTTAAAATCAATGAAACTTAATTTTCGTTTTGCTATCGTTAGCGACTTGCATATTGCGCTTCCTGAAACAATCTGGGATCATCCTAGTCGCTTTCATTTGGTGGAAGTGAGTATTCCGGCTTTTGATAGTGTATTAGCACATTTAACACAATTAGATTTAGATTTTATCTTGATCCCTGGAGATCTAACCCAACATGGTGAAGCCGCAAATCACAGTTGGTTACAAAACAGATTATCACAGTTACCTTTTCCATCTTATGTGATTCCTGGTAATCATGATGTTCCTGTTTTAATGGCCAATGAACAATCAATTGGCTTTGCAGATTTTCCCCGTTATTATCAGAAATTTGGTTATGAAAATCCTCAACAACATTATTACAATCGGCAGATATTCCCAGGAGTGCGGTTAATCGGTCTTAATTCTAACTCATTTAATGATCAAGGTGAGCAAATAGGACGTTTAGATAGTCAACAATTCCAATGGTTAGAACAGGAATTAGCAACGATTAAGGATGAATTAGTTTTAGTCATGATTCATCACAATGTGGTTGAACATTTGCCTAATCAATCACGTCATCCGATGGCAAATCGTTATATGTTGGAAAATGCTTCAGAACTGCGGGCATTGTTACAACGCTATGGGGTAAAATTAGTATTTACGGGACATTTGCACGTTCAAGATGTGGCTTATGCAGAAGGAATATATGATATTACGACGGGTTCTTTAGTTAGCTATCCTCATCCTTATCGGGTATTGGAATTTAACCGCGATGAATTGGGTAGTGAATCCTTACAAGTTGTTTCTCATCGTGTGGAATCAGTTCCAGATTTTCCCAATTTACAAACATTATCACGGCAATGGATGGGCGATCGCTCTTATCCTTTTGTCCTCAAATTATTGACTTTACCACCTTTGAGTTTACCACTAGCACAGGCACAAACTCTAGCCCCCGGTTTACGGGATTTTTGGGCAACGATTGCCGATGGTGATGCTATGTTAGAATATCCACACTTTCCGATTCATGTCCGTCGTTATATTGAAGAATATAGCGCGGTTAATGATGGGAATCCGGCTTTAATTGATAATCATAGTACGTTATTGATAGGGTAAATTGTCTGAATCAGGATTTACAGGATTTAATTGGCCTGTTTTCCTGCTATATTTACCTATTAACTGTTATCGCTGATTAAAGAACGACAAATGGCAAATACAGAAGTATAACCATGTAAGAAAGTTCTGCCGCTGACTGGACCGATTTCACCACCGCAGAAAAAGCCACCCATGGGGATGTCATGAACGTAACGGCTAAATAATTGAGAATCAAAATTAGGTTTGCCATAAAGTCCTGTTCCTCGGCCTAAACAGGTGAACATTAAAGCGCCGACGGGAGAAGGTTGTCCGGCATTTTCACTTTGATATTCTTGAAGTAAAATTTCTAAATCTTCCGCAGAAGCTTCGGCATCCCTCAAATGAAATTGTAACCTTTGTCCGGCACGAATGCGATCGCCAATTGCGATCGCCCCAGCATTAGGATCTACTCCTAAAATATTACGAATTAAAAAATCCCCCGAATGTAAATTTAGCCGAAATTCATCCATTGCTAAACCTACAAATAAAGAATGTTGTGCTAAAGTTCGTTCTTCTTCACTCAGACTACTAATTAAATTTCGCAACACCATCAAAGGCACTTTTTCATCTAACTCTAAAATAATATTTCGTTCCGCCTTCGTGACTTGCAACGGTTCACCAATGGGACGACATCCTTGGGCAACAATGGTATCTAATACAATATTGCCACTTAAAGCTATACCTACCGTACCTTCCCGATATAACTTATCATTACAAAATAAGCCCACGCGACCATTCATAAAGCCGCTGCTGGCTTGTCCTCCCACCACCACAGAACCTGGATAGGCAAAATCTAACCCCTGTAACAAATCGTTCGTTCCTGAAGCAAAGGGACTAGACAAGAGAATAAATTGCGGGACTACGGAAGGTGGTACACCTAGCAAATCAACCCAAGCTGTGGGGGAACTATCGGAATCTGGCAATTGTTCCGCGACAACATGAAAAGGTCGGATTTCGACACCGGGAAGATGGGCTAAAGTCAGACTCAGGGCGGGTTCAGCTTCTATTTCTTCGGTTTCTCCTGCCTGTTTTCTGCCAATTACACCCCCAGCACTACAACCAATTAATACAGGTACAGAAAGCTTCTCGGCTAATAAAGGCAAAAGTCGGGAATACTCACTCATAAAAGCAGAAGAAATGAATACCAGCCCTAAATCCGCTGGTGCTGTTAAAGATGCCACTGCTTGTTCTACGACATCGTTAATAGCCGCTTCTAAGGAAGGACGGGTTGATAGGGCATTTGTCCACTGCATTTGATCTGCCATGAGTTTTCGGCTGGTTTCTGTTTTGAGGTTAGTTGATTATTTTAACTAAGTTTGTCACTTGTTGATTAGAGTCAGATCCCCGACTTCTCTAAGAAGTCGGGGATCTCGTTGTTCAGTATAGGAAGTGGTATATTTATGATTTAATATCAAAAATTGAGAATATAAACACCTATTCAAATACAGGAGGCCATAATTCAGAAATAGCAATTTCCCAACCAGGAAATAATTCATCTACAGTTAATTTATCATCTTCTGTTAATAATGTAATTTTACTATCAGGACGATAAATAGTAACAGTTAATTCATCAGGATTGATGAGAATTGCTACCTTTGCACCTAATTCTAAAAACAATTTGAGTTTATCTTCCAATTTAGCAACTCTATCAGTTTTTGATTTAATTTCTACTACTAAATCAGGAACTAAATTACCAAAATCTCTCACTGTCCGTTTTAATCTTTGAGCGGAAACAAAGGAAACATCGGGAGCGCGTAAATCAGTATTTGGCATAATAAATCCACCGCTAGAGTCAAATATTCGCCCTAATTTACGAGGATTAGTCCATAATTTTAGCAAATATATGAACTCAGCACCAATTTCACTAGATTCTATATCCGATGGACCCATAATTAAAATATTCCCTTCTTGTAGTTCTATTTGATAGTCTTTATCATCATCTTTTAATATTTGTTCTATTTTTTCTAAGTTGTCAATTGTGAGAGTCATATAATTTTGATCTCCAATGATATTTGTGATTATTTAATATTATAGCATATTTATTTCAGATCCCCGACTTCTTTAAGAAGTCGGGGATCTAAACATCTTCTATTTTTATGTTTGCATATTCTTGTTCTGTTAATGTAATTTCAGGATCTATTATTTTTACTTCTTCATAAGTTAATTCGTAAAGTTTATAAACTATATTATCTATTTGTTGTTCTAATGCGGTGGTGTCTTTACCTTGGGATTTGAGAGTTAAAATTTTTTCTGCTTTTTTAATAAATAGCTCTTGTTTTTCAGCGGATATTTGAGGAACTGGTAATTGTTCAACAAACATTGGTTTATATTCAAAATAACCGCCATTTCTCGTAACACCTAATTTTCTGATATAGTAATCTGAAACAGGTGAGTTTAAAATAGCAAGAATGTATTTATTAGCAGGTGTAATAATTGGACATGGCGCACATAAATACAAATCTTTATCTACAAAACTATATTGAGCATTAAGTGCTAAATTACCCCATGTAATCTTCTCCTTTTCAAATTCTTCGTAGTAACCGATTTGATCTTGTGTTTCAAACCATTCATTACTTGTTTTTTTTCTTGATTTAGCTTTTTGTCCAGTTTCATCAATAAAATCCTCCCCTGTTTGATATATTCTTCTACCAAAACTTTGAAGGTATTTTTTTATAACAGGATAATCATCAATATCTATTTTTAAAGCAGGAAAAGTAGCAATTAACCATAAACCAGCCCATTCTATATTATAACGTTTTATGTCTCTACCGCGTAAAATTGGCTTGATAATTTCGGCACTTTTAGGATCTTCTTGACAAAGGCGTTCTTTAGTTACAGTATCAATAATAAATGCTTCGTTAAAACCTGTTAAAATCCCTCGATAAATATTAATATTCCAATCTTTTAGAGGTTTACCAATGCGTTCTATTTTTTTCTTAATATTGTTTTGTGTAGAGTTAAGAATTGTCCAAGTTTCATCACTTACTTGATCAAGAATAACCCATTGTGTATCAAACTCCTCAAATGAACGAATTTGTTTTAATTTTGAAATATCCAAAGCTTGAAGTTGAAATTTATTGATAGACTTTTCAACTTTTTGTATTAAAAGAATATTTGTATCTACTGTAGCACTTTCAAAAATTCCAGCACCTAAATCAATGATTTTTAGTGGATTATGTTTGCTAAAAAATGCACGAGTTGATTTACCATAACCTGCTCG
>JANMGZ010000454.1:0-9383 GCA_031374905.1 Dolichospermum sp. OTE_70_metabat_362_sub | reverse complement strand
ATCTGGGGGAATCACTGAAGCTATGCGAATGGTACATACAGCTAAAGCCCATAATTTACAAGTTATGTTTGGCTGTTATTCTGATAGTTCTCTAGCTAATACTGCCGCATTACAACTTGCACCACTGGCTGATTATTTAGACTTAGATAGTCACTTGAATTTAATTGATGATCCTTTTAGTGGTGCAGTTGTTGAAAATGGGCGAGTTTTGCCGAATAATTTACCTGGTTTGGGAGTAAAACATAGTGCGTCTGTCGCTTAATCAAAGAATAGCAATTCTTCTCCATGAGGGAATTACTGGAGTTCAAGGAAAAACGGGGTTATCAATTTTACGTTACAGCGAGTCTCCAGTTGTGGCAGTCATTGATAGAGAAACTGTAGGTAAATCTTTAATCGAGTTAACAGGTATTCAGCGAGATGTGCCAATTGTGGCATCTCTAACGGCAGCTTTACAGTACAAGCCGGAAGTTTTGGTAATTGGGATTGCGCCTAAAGGTGGTGCTGTTCCTGATGATTATTGGGTGGATATCAAAGATGCCCTCAAAGCGGGAATGTCCTTGGTAAATGGATTACATACACCAATGGCAAATATACCGGAATTAACTGCCCTCCTCAAACCAGGACAATTAATTTGGGATGTCCGCAAAGAACCAGCTAATTTAGATGTAGCCTCGGCTATGGCGCGAACTCTGCCCTGTCGGCGGGTGTTGACTGTGGGAACGGATATGGCTATTGGCAAAATGTCAACTAGTTTGGAATTACACCGGGTGGCTAAGTTGCGAGGTATCCGTTCTAAGTTTTTGGCTACCGGTCAAACTGGGTTAATGTTGGAAGGGGAAGGGGTGGCTTTAGACGCTGTGCGGGTAGACTTTGCTGCGGGTGCGGTGGAACAGTTGGTAATGCGTTTTGGGCAACATTATGATATTTTGCAAATTGAAGGGCAGGGTTCTCTTTTACACCCTGGTTCAACGGCAACTTTACCTTTAATTCGGGGTTCTCAACCGACACATTTAATTTTGGTGCATCAAGCAGGACAAACTCATAACCGTAATAATCCTCATGTACCGATTCCAGCGTTATCTGAGGTGATTCGGTTGTATGAAATTGTTGCTGGTGGGGCGGGTGCTTTTCGTCACGTTCCTGTGGTGGGAATTGCTTTGAATACTCGGAATTTGGGGGAAGTAGAGGCAAAAAATGCGATCGCTCAAACTATAGCAGAAACTAAGTTACCTTGTACAGATCCTATTCGGTTTGGGGCTGGGTTATTATTGGATGCTGTTATGCAAGGTTAGATGTAAGATTTTTTTGCACGCAGAGACGCAGAGGCGGGGAGAGTAGGAGTTTTATGGTTGGTGGAGTTTAATGGGGATTTCAATGATAAATTCTGTTCCTTTTCCGGGTGCAGATATACAATCTAATTTACCACTGTGTTTTTCTACGATTATTTGATAACTGATTGATAGTCCTAAACCTGTACCTTCTCCTACAGGTTTGGTGGTGAAAAAAGGATCAAATATGCGGTGTTTCACTTCGGGTTTTATTCCCATACCATTATCTTTAATCGCAATTTGTACCCAATTATTATTAATAATTTGAGTCTGAATAATGATCTGACTAGGATTATTTTTTAGTTCAGTAGTAGATAAATTTTTCTCCCTCTGTTTGAGAACATCAATTGCATTACTAATGATATTCATAAATACCTGATTTAGTTGGGAAGCATAACATTGAACTAAGGGAATATCACCGTAATTTTTAATGACTACATTACTAGCATAGCCTAATTTTTCTTGAAATCGAGGTTGTAAAATCATTAAGGTACTATCAATTCCTTCATGGATATCTACGGGTTTTGTTGCGGATTCGTCAAGACGGGAGAAATTCCGTAAACCTAATACAATTTTGCGAATACGTTCTGAACCTATCATCATTGAATCAAGAATTTTGGGTAAATCTTGAATTATAAAATTAAAATCATTTTCTTGTTTATATTCTTCAATAATAGTTGAAGGGTGAGGATATTCTTGTTGATATATATTCAGCAAATTAATAATGGATTCAATATAATCACTAGCGTGTTCAATGTTAGCATAGATGAAATTTACAGGATTATTAATTTCATGGGCAATACCTGCTACCATTTGTCCTAAGCTAGACATTTTCTCTGTTTGGATTAGTTGCGATTGTGTAGATTTTAATTCATTTAATGCTTGTTCTAAATGCAGATTTTTTTCATTTAACTCCTGAGTTCTTTGGGTGACTTTTTCTTCTAAATTACTATAGATTTGGGCATTTTCTAAAGAAATAGCAGCTTGAGAAGAGAGGAGATTTAATATTCTTAATCTGTCAGTAGTAAAAGCATTCACTGTCAGATTATTTTCTAAATAAAGAATCCCAATTAATTGCCCTTTGTTCAAAATAGGTGTACATAATATAGATTTAGGTTGATGTTGAATGATATATGAATCATGGGCAAAATCATGAATATTTGTAGCATCACTAATTAATAAATATTCTTGCATATTTGCTACATAATTAATAATACTTAATGGTAAATCTTGGCTATTATTAATTGGTGTAGTAAATAATTTACATTCATTCTCATTCATACATTGAGCTACTAATATTAGATTTCCCTCTTTTTGCAAAATTAACGCAGATTTATTAGCTGCAACATTCTCTGATATCACCTGCATGAGAGTATGCAATAATTTATCTATCTGAATTTCTGAAGAAATTGCTAAAGATGCTTTAGTAATAGTTTCTAAATCTAATAATGCCGAAACACCTGTTAAGCTAGGTTTACTAATCAGTGTACTTACTTCACCGTCTGTTAATTTAGTTTTTGTTTGATTAATAATAAGTTCAAGTAATTGAGGATAGGTTGTTTCTAAATTCTCAATTTTAGCCTTAGCTCCCCAATTAGCATAACCATAATAAGCATCTATTAAGTAAGTTTTGGCAATTTTTTCTTTATCAAAGCTCAAGTAAAATTTAGCTGCTAGTTCATTAGCTAATGCTTCTTCGTGAAGATATTTGTATTTCTTAGCTCCCTTGATTGCTTGATCATAAAACTCCATTGCTTGCCAATTATTTCCTAATACTCTCGCTTTTTCTGCTTCTATTAATTCATATTTATGTTGAAAATTCATTGGTGCATGAACAGCCCAATTTTTCATTTTTTCTTGATTGGATAAAACCTTTTCTAAATATTGTTTTTGTCCACTCCCAGACTGCTGATTATATTCAGCTAAAAGAGATAAAGAATAATAAAAATTATATTGACTAGTTGTAACTTGTCCCACCACATATTCTAAATAAGCTTCACCTTTAATTGCATTATCAACAGCGATACTTGTAAAGCCAGAGAAATAATAAAATATAGTTTTTGCTAAATATAATGAAAATAGCGTAGTTGAGGATTTAGATGCTATAAGAATGGGTAATATTTGGGATTCATCAAATAAATCACCATCGAATATTTGTTTAGTTTCATTAATTTCTGCAAGATTAAAAACTAGCTGATACCATAGCTTATGCAGTAAAACAGTACCTTCTTGCTTCAAGCTATACATTAAAATTACATGACTTTTTAACTGCTCAAATACATAAGATAAATTTTCACCGCTAAAAATCATATTCATATTATACATTGCCGAGCAGTAACCAGAATATTCTAAATCTCCAGTTTCTATTCCGCTTTCTAAAGCTTCTTGTAAGCTACTTACTACTGTTTTGAGATGTTTTTTCCAAAATAGAACATTGCAAGCCCACATTAAGAGAACTCGACATTTAACAGTTCTACCATCAAATTTATCTAATATATTTAAAGCCAATTCACCATAACGATATCCAGTTTCAATATCTCCAGCAAAACCGCAGAGTATCACGCCATAATTCACATATCCAGGAGCAGAAAAAGGAGAATTACCATATTTCACTGATAGATTTATCATGGTAAAAATAATAGCTGGAAATAATTCTGGATCAACAAAATAACTAGCAGCAGTTAGATTAGTTAAAATCCGCATCACCGCAATTTTATCAGCAGCTATCATCTTCGGTAAATTGATTAAATCATCAACATTTAAGTTTTGGGGAAGTTCTTTTTCTAAATTAACTCCCAGTAAATTGATTAAATTTAACCCTGTTTCAATTGCTCTTTGTAGTTGCAATTGAGCCATATATATTTGTATTTGTGCTTCATATACTTTGACTTGATCTATAAGACTGGTAGCATTTTGTTTAACTACTTCTATATATATTTCTGCTTGCTCAAAATTAATGTTTAAATATTCGGCTTCTACGATTTCCGTATAAAGATTTAAAGTTAATTCATACTCCTGTTCCCAACTATCTACTGCTAAAAGTTCTAAACCTACCTTTAAATATCTAATAGCAGCTTCATAAGCTGTAGAAGATTTGGCTTTACAACCAGCAATTAAATTTAATTTAGCTAGTTCATATTTTTCTGACTGATTATTAATTAAATTGATACCAATATTTAATTGATTGACTATCTCAAATATTTTTTCTTCCCATTCCGCAGCATTGGTATTTTTTAAAAGCAATTGACCAATTTTTAAGTGCATTGCTGATTTATCAACATCAGAAATTAATGAATAAGCCGCTTGCTGAACTCTGTCATGGAGAAATCTATATTTAACTAAGATTGATTCATTGTTACTAACTGTTAGGTTTGAGTTAAAAGTATCAAATTTTGATGGTTCGTCTGTAAAAAATTTATAACTTTCATTTTGGGGAATAATTAGTTCTTCTCGCAAAGCATTCCATAATTCAGCCGCTATTTGAGTTGGGGATTTTTCACAAACTATAGATAAGGTAGATAAATCAAATTGATTACCAATACAAGCCGCTATCTTTAAAATATTTTGGGTATTTTCTGGTAATTTTTGTAATTGGATTTTGAGAAAATTAACAACATCATCATGATGATATAAAGCTTTAGCTGCATTTAGATCACACTGCCAATAACCTAGGTTAAAATTGAAAGTAATTAGCCTATCATCATACAATGATTTAAGTAATTGATTTGTAAAAAATGGATTACCTTGAGTTGTTTCTAAAAGTAGTTCAGTTAAATCTTGGCTATGGGATTCTGAACAATATAGAGTATCTGTAACTAAAAGTTTAATATGAGATTTATCTAAAGGTTGCAAAGTAATTTGATTAACTGTGATATTCCCTTGACGAATATCATCTAAAGTCATGATTAAAGGATGTCCTGGGTTCACTTCATTATCTCGATATGCACCAATTAATAATAAATATTTGGTGTAGTGGGCAAACATTAATAATTTTATCAATTTTAAAGAGGCTATATCAGCCCATTGTAAATCATCTAAGAAAATAACTAATGGATGTTGACTATTTGCTAATACTTGAATAAATTTACTAAATAATAAATTAAAGCGATTTTCTGAAGCATTACCTGTCAGTTCTGGAACTGCTGGTTGCTGGCCAATAATATTTTCTAGTTCAGGAATAACATCAATAATTACTTGTCCCTGTTGTCCTAAAGCCGATAATATCTGATTTTTCCATTCTTGTAACTGCACTGTATTTTCAGTTAGCAGTTGTCTCATGAGGCTGCGAAATGCTTGCACTAAAGCAGAAAAGGGAATATTGCGCTGAAATTGATCATATTTACCAGAGATAAAATAACCTTTTTCCCGCACAATTGGTTTATGAACTTCATTAACGACAGCAGTTTTACCAATACCCGAAAAACCTGCGACTAACATTAATTCTCTATTACCAGCACTGACATTTTCAAAAGCCTGTAATAAGGTAATAATTTCCTGTTCTCTCCCATAAAGTCTTTCAGGAATTAAAAACCTATCGCTGATGTCTTTTTTTCCTATTTCAAAGTTACTAATCTCACCCTGAGTTAATAACATTTGTTGACATAGTTCTAAATCATATCTAATTCCTCTAGCGGTTTGATATCTATTATCAGGATTTTTGGCTATTAACTTAATCATGACATCTGCTAGAACTTGAGGAATTTGGGGATTAATTTCTTGAGGATTAATCGGTTCTTTAGCAAGATGATAATAGACCAATTCTAAATGATTTTGACTATAAAAAGGTAATTGTCCTGTGAGTAATTCATAGAAAGTTATCCCTAAAGAATAAAAATCAGTCCGGTAGTCTATCCCTCTATTCATTCTTCCCGTTTGTTCTGGAGACATATAGGTAAGTGTCCCTGCTAATACATTCGGGCTTTTAATATCCGCAGTTTCTTTAGGTAATAGAGAGGAAATACTAAAATCTATCAGTTTGATTTCCTGAGTTTGGGGATTAATCAGAATATTTCTCGGCTTAATGTCTTTATGAATAATTTTCTTTGTATACAGAAATTCTAATGCTTTGGTAATTGCAATTGCAATAGGCATAAAAGAATTGATATCTAATTTTTGAGAATTAGTATATTCAGTTAAAGATATACCGCTAAAATCTTCTAGAATCAGGGCGTAACTATTACCATATTGCTCTAATCCATAACATTTAATAATATTTGGATGGTCTATTAATTGACTAATAGCAAATTGATTTTTAAAAGCGACTAAATCCTGTAACCGGGGATATTGGGAATTGAGAACTTTGATAATAACTGAAATCTGTGTTGCTTGCTGCTGACCACGATAAACTGTAGTCTTTTCACTAGCATAAATAAGTTCAGTAATTGTATAACCAGGAATAGTAATTTTGTAAATATTGCTTATGCTCATAAAGATAAAAATAAAATAATAATTAAATCACACATTTTTCATTAGTCCACGCAAGTGGACTTTATTTGTGTAGTCGCGTATCCTTTGTATTGGGCGCAGGGCTTGATATTATTGGGCGCAGGCCCTGCGCCCCTACATTCTGGTTTCTGCGGTATCTGAGTGTGATGATCGGAATAAATGATTATGTTCAGGGTGGTATAAGCGGGAACGACCACTTACTGGTAATAGTGCGGGACTAATCACATAAAGTGTCGTCCGTCGTAATTTTTCTTCATGAGTACAATCTGCCATTTCTGCTAAACTTACAACCCGGATTTTTTCATCTGGCCAGCCTAAGCGATAGCAAATTGCTACCGGAGTATCTGGCTCATAATGTTCTAACAATTTGGCTTGGGCTTCAGTGATATGAGTTACACTTAGATATAAACATAAACTGGCATGATGTGCCGCAAGACTCGCTAACTCTTCCGTATCAGGGACGTGGGTACGGCCACTAATGCGAGTCAGGATGATAGTCTGCACCAAACCAGGAACAGTTAATTCTATCTTCAGTTTAGCTGCGGCAGCCTGAAAAGCACTGATGCCAGGTGTGACTTCAAAAGGAATATTAGCATCGGCTAATAGCTGCATTTGTTCATGAATAGCGCTATAGAGACTAGGATCACCGGAATGCAGTCTGACCACAGATTTATGCGATCGCACGGCATCAATCATTAGTGGTAAAATTTCTTCTAAAGTCCGATTTGCCGTTTTGATAATTTCCGCATCTGGACGACAAACATCTAAAATCTGTTCGGGAATTAAGGAATCTGCAAATAAAATCACATCAGCCGTAGCCAGCAACTTTTGCGCCCTAACCGTTAATAAATCAGGATCTCCAGGTCCTGCACCGACAATATAAACCGCAGGTTTTAAAGACTTTAGATACTTGGAAAAACTCAAATTATTAGTAGATTCACTCATCAAATTTCCCCTTTAAAACCCTGCAAAAAAAACTTTTAGTATTTCCTAGACACCCTTCCGGATTCAGCCACTTTGCCTAGTAGAAATAGATGGTAGATGCACCCTGGTTAAGCCCTAGAGATTAATTACTCTGGGGCATTTTTTATTTTTAGTCATCTCCATTAGTCGCAGAAACAACATCAGGTAAAGGACGCTTGAGGACGTACAGCCAAGCTAAACCAATTAATCCCAAAGTCATTCCTCCCAAACTTACCATCTGTGCCATTCGTAAGGGTCCTAGCATTAAGCTATCTGTGCGTAAACCTTCAATCCAAACCCGCCCTAAGCTATAAGCTACCCAGTACACTAAAAATAACGTCCCCACTTTCAAGCGGGGTTTTTTAGATAAAGCCCGAAAAAACAAAGTTAGTAACAGTGCAAACACCATTAAGTTCCACAACGATTCATACAAGAAAGTCGGATGGAAATATTCAAAATTAACTAAATCCAAAGGACGACGATCTGGGGGAATGTATAATTTCCATGGTAAATTTGTTGGACTGCCAAACGCTTCCGAGTTGAAAAAATTTCCCCACCGACCAATTGCTTGCCCTAATATTAATGAAGGAGCAACCAAATCAGTTAATTGCCAAAAAGATGTTTTATTTAGTCTAGCAAAAATCAACGCGGCGATCGCACCGCCAATAATTGCCCCATGAATAGCAATACCCCCTTGCCAAATCGCAATTATCCGTTCTGGATGTTGAGAATATTCTGACCATTGAAACAAGACATAATATAATCTGGCGGCAGGAATTGCTCCAATCACTAGCCAAATTGATAAATCACTGATTAAATCGGGATTAACATGACGACGCTTGGCTAAATACCCAGAAAGACTAACACCAATCAATACAGCCGAAGCAATTAACAAACCATACCAACGAATAACTATTGGCCCTAGTTTGACGACAATCGGACCTGGAGAAGTAAATAGAATCCCCAAAGGGAAAACGGAAAAATCCACTACCATACAAAATTACCTATAGGAGTTTGAAATCTATGGAGATGAAAAACAATAATATATTATGCCTTAGTCACTATAGCGGTATGCACTGGCATGAGATCCAATATTTCCGGCAAAATCTCCACATAGAAAGAGATTCTTAACTTCTGGGCGCAGGCCCTGCGCCCCTACCTCCTAACTCCTGCCTGTGTTAGATTTAATAAAGTTCTCTGGAAAATCCGTCAATATAATCACTTAAAATAAGCTTGTGATTGCTATTTATCCTGGTAGTTTTGATCCCATCACCTTGGGACACTTAGACCTCATTCAACGCAGTAGTCGTCTGTTTGAACAGGTGATAGTTGCCGTCCTCCGAAATCCCAATAAGATACCATTGTTTACAGTAGAGCAAAGATTAGAACAAATCCGTCTATCTACAAAACATTTACCAAATGTGGGAGTAGACAGTTTTGACGGTTTGACCGTAGAATATGCTCAAAAGCAACAAGCGCAAGTTTTGTTACGGGGGTTAAGAGCGGTTTCTGACTTTGAGATTGAGCTACAAATGGCTCACACTAATAAAACACTGTCTACTCAGATTGAGACAGTTTTTCTGGCAACATCAAATGAGTATAGTTTTTTAAGTAGTAGTGTGGTAAAGGAGATTGCCAGGTTTGGTG
>JANMGZ010000438.1:0-3080 GCA_031374905.1 Dolichospermum sp. OTE_70_metabat_362_sub | reverse complement strand
CAAAACCTGCTACAGGCCAAAATAACAGTCCTAAAGGTAAGGATAAACCCACCCAAGGTAAATGGATATTAGTGATGCTAAAATCGCCTTTAAACATTAACCATACACAAAATACAGCCCCAAAGATAACTTGCAAAGTTAACTTCATCTTTGGAGAAATCCCTTTATTAGACTTCCGACGCAGAATTTGCCAGTCGTCTATCCAACCAATAAAACCGTAGCTGAGTGTTAAACCAGAAACCGCAAGCACATTTTCTGAAAAATCTGATAATATACAAGCAATTACGATGGCTACAGGGATAAAAAATATACCTCCCATCGTTGGTGTTCCCGCTTTTTTTAGATGCGCCTGTGGTCCATCTTCCCGGATAATTTGCCCGGTTTTCAGGGCTTGTAACATAGGGATTACCGATTTTCCCAGCACTGTAACACCCACTGCACACAATAAAAGAGGTAGGGTGAGGGAGGTAGTATACCAAGGGATTCTATTCCCCGTCCAATCCAAAATCAAGGCTGTTGTACTGAGCAAAAAAGCCAGCAAGGAGGCCAAGCCGATTCCAGAAAAATTCAAACTTTGGTTAGGAGATAATTTAGCGTCCACAAAAAAAAGTCCCTTCACTCCACACTTAAATAAACCTAAATAAAACAATAAAAACTGTTTTCGTTCTCTAGCTCCCAAAATATGGGGAAATAGTACACAACGGCGTAAGTTGACCCAGCTTTTTCAAGATTGGAAAAGCTGACGACCTATTAATTTTAACTTTTGACTTTTGACTTTCGCGTAGCGGTACTAGTCCTCTTCAATAGCGACATCATCATCGTCATCATAATCAATATCACCAATTCCGTCGTCTGCGCCCAGAAAATCCGATATTACTTCTACATCTGCTCGCGAGTCGTTTTCGTGAACATCACGGGCTATCAGTCTACCACCTAGGCGCAACCAGTCCAACATGGACGACTCTTGTTTTAAAGGAATGACCGCTGCTCGTTGGTTGCGGGGGGCTTCACGGAGGGGAGAATCTAACATATCAACAAATCACACAACAGGGTTTATATAACTAGACATTAAGAGTCTATCATTTGATACGAGTTAATTTATTTCTCCATTCAACTCTTTAGTTGCTTAATCCGAATTAAAGAAAATTTTCATTTAATTGGGGAATTGTAGCCAAAAAGGCATTATTAATGAGTTTAATGATTATAGACAAAGAACATTAATATTTCATTAATGCTGTTTCATCAGACAAACTCTTGAGGTACAGGACAATGATAGGCAAATCAAATCTCATAAATATAATTGTCGGCACAAATCGCGGTTTGTTAGCAAATCAGCAACAACAACAAGCTATTTTAGCAGCGATCGCTAACTTAGAAGATTTTAATCCTACACCACGACCATTAGCAGCTAGTAATTTACTCGAAGGCAATTGGCGACTGCTGTATACCACAAGCAAAGCTTTACTAAACATAGATCGTTTCCCCTTTTGTAAACTTGGTCAAATTTACCAATGTATTCGAGTAGAAAGCAACAGTGTTTATAACATAGCTGAGATTTATGGTATTCCTTTTTTAGCAGGATTAGTCAGCGTTGCTGCTAAATTTGAGCCAGTATCCCAACAGCGTGTCCAAGTAAAATTCCAGCGTTCTATTATTGGTTTACAGAGCCTAATTGGCTATACATCACCTGCAAATTTTATCCAAGAAATTGAATTAGGCAAAAAATTTACAGCTTTTGATTTTCCTATTCAAAGTGAACAACAACAAGGTTGGTTAGATATTACTTATATAGATGATGATCTCCGGATTGGTAGGGGGAACGAAGGTAGTGTTTTTGTATTAAGTAAGACATAGGACATTATACAATGAGTATTTGGGAACGAGGTTACTCTATTATGGGTACTTTGTCAAGAAGTGATTAGGAAAATTAACAACTAATTACCCATGAAAACTCGCTCATTCGACAAATAACTTAACAAAACCACAAGCAAACACCTATCCTGTTGTAGAGTGAGAACAATCAGCCCTATTTTAACGGCAATTCATACTTCAAAAGGGAAGATACAACATGGTTCAACGTGGTTCTAAAGTCCGTATTCTCCGCCCTGAATCCTACTGGTTTCAGGAAGTCGGTACAGTTGTTTCTGTTGATAAAAGCGCCATCAAATATCCTGTGATTGTTCGCTTTGACAAACTTAACTATGCTGAAGTCAATACAAACAACTTTGCTGTAGATGAGTTAATTGAGGTAGAAGCACCTAAACCCAAAGCAGCGGCAGCAAAGTAAACAGCCAAGTGTCAAGGGGATTGTTTGATGGGATGATAGCAGGAGATGTCAAGGTGAAAATCTTGTTCATTTCCTCTGTTTGACCATACCTTCCCCTAAAAATATTATTTGCTTAAATGCCTGAACTGCCTGAAGTTGAAACAGTCCGCCGGGGTTTAAATCAATTAACCCTCAGTCAAGAAATTACAGGTGGGGATGTGTTGCTACAACGCACCATCGCCTACCCTTTTTCTGTTGATGAGTTTATTGATAGAATTAAAGGAAATACCATTGCTACCTGGCATCGTCGTGGTAAATACCTTTTAGCTGAACTTTCTTCACCTTCTCCTAGTTATTTAGGGGTTCATTTGCGAATGACTGGTCAGTTACTATGGTTAACCCCAGATGAACCTTTACACAAACATATGAGAGTGAGGTTATTTTTTGGGAATAAGCAAGAATTACGCTTTGTTGACCAGCGCACCTTCGGGCAGATGTGGTATGTTCCTGAGAGTGTAGCTGTAGAAAGTATTATTACAGGGTTGGCAAAACTGGCAGTTGACCCCTATTCTCCAGAAATCACTGTGGAGTATTTGGCCAATAAATTAAAAAAATCCCGTCGTCCCATTAAAACTGGATTATTAGATCAGTCAATGGTGGCAGGATTAGGTAATATTTATGCAGATGAAGCTTTATTTAAAAGTGGGATTTTACCAACTACTCTTTGTACAGAATTACAACTTCCGCAAATCGAACTTTTGCGAACGGCAATTATTGAAGTTCTATCAGCGAGTATTGCGGTAGGTGGGACAAC
>JANMGZ010000431.1:0-3730 GCA_031374905.1 Dolichospermum sp. OTE_70_metabat_362_sub | reverse complement strand
GGTTAGGATTACCCGAAGAAGTTCCAGAATGGGGATATGATTTAAAACAGGCTCTAGAAGCACTACCTACAGGCATTTGGTGGACAACCTTATTTCCAGGTTTAGCAATGACAACCTTGGTGGTAGGGTTATCACTACTTGGGGAGGGTTTAAATGAATTTGTCAATCCTCGCCTGAGAAGAGAGAATAGGCAATAGTCAGTTGTCAATCAACAAAAATTTAATTATTACTGAGAGAGTTGTGTGAACGATAATATTACTTTAATTGCTGCTGCTACTGGTGGATTAATGCTTTCTGTAGCTTTATCTGGTATTTTGAAAGGTGAGCCAATTACAAATTGGCAACAGGTACACAAAACTGCATACCCAATTGCGAATGTGCGACTTCTCAATACAAATAACTGACCATAACCCCCTCCTCGCACCCCCCTGAATCCCCCCGTAACGGGGGGAAGAAAAGGATAAACTTTTGATATTGGAGGGGGTTGGGGGTGGGGTTCATGTGATATTTGCTATTTGTAGCAGCTTGAATAAATCTTTGACATTTATCAGGATATCTTCTGAGAAATTTTGAGGATAAATGAGATGATGAAGATGCCAACCAGGAAGAGTTTCACCCAGTAAATAATAGTAATCTAAACCTACTAAGTTACTAATCCACCAATAACAATGATAAACATAATTGGGGGCAAATAACTCAATTACTTTCGTTCCCGGTTGGCAAAATACTAGATTTGTTAAACCGCTACCATGAGGAGATATAATAATCTCTGTTTGCGAAAATAAAGCAGCTTGTTCTAATACAGACATTGATTCTAAAACTACCATTGTAAATCCGTAAGATTTTAGTAAGTTTAAAATTTCATCTTCATTTAAAATTCTCCGACTTTTAGCCAGGTTTCTAGTAATATAAATTCGCTGCTGAGAATCTGTATTTTCAATATATTCTGATTTTAAAAAATGATGCTTTAAAAATTCACAAGTCCATTTTGGCATCCAAGCTACACTTGCGGGAAACGAAGGAACAATTAAGTTAGTAGCTTGGATATGGTGACTTTTATTAATATTAATTTGTTTGCTTTCTGGTATTTGTAGTAAATTCAAAGTTTCTCTTTGAAATGGTAACCTATTATCAACTACAAAATAATCAATTTCATCAAAATTGCAATTCTGTTTTCTTAATAATTCCCATCTTGGTAAAATATCCAACATCCAATGAAAATAAATATTGTTTGTTAAACCTGCTAATACAACTACATTTCCTTCTATAAACTGAATTGCAGGGAGATGTTCAATAGAAAATATAGCATGATTACAGGGATTTTTATCAGGATGATTAGGGCTTAAAATTGGGAAATCTGGAGAAATATCCGCTAAAAAATACGATTCATCTACAATAATAGCAGATTGGGTTTGATCTAAACTTAACCAAAATCTTCCTTGGGGAATTGTGACTATAAATGAAGATGGCAATTTCACATTACTACCAAATCTAAAACTAAAATGGATAGAATTATCTAAAGATTTTGGATGATTTAACTGAATATCTATTTCTGGATAAATTTCTACATAGTTATAACTATTTAAATCATTATTTTCTATCCATTCTTGAGTTGATTTATAAAATTTGTGAGGAGAAGAAATAGAAAGCATGGGAGAAAAATCAATTTTCTTTATTTCTGGATCAACTGAAGAAACGACTTTATCCAAGTTTACATATAATTCATTTTCAGATGTAGAAATATTCAGTAAAGATCTAACTATATTAATTACTGTTAAATGATTATTATTTAATTTGAGATTTTCATATTTATCAATATTTACTAAATATTCGGAAAACTGAGGTTGTATTTGAATAGATTTTCTGAGATAATTAATTCCTGTTTCCAAATTATTTGTATAAATTAGCGTTAAACCTAAATCACTATAAGCAGGTGCATAATCATTTTTTATTTGTATTGATTGATAAAAACAATTAATTGCTAATTGCCATTTTTCAACGCGAGAATAGCAAAGTCCAAGTTGATAATAAATTAAATAATCATTGGTAATCTTTAGACTATTTTCATAACATGAAATAGCATCTTCAAAATTTTCTAACTTTTGCCAGATATAAGCTTGATTGAGATAAGCATCAACGAAATCAGGCTGAATTTCAATTACAACTTGCCAATAATCAATTGCTGCGTCTAAATTTCCCTGCATAGCTACAGCATGACCTAAATTATAATAAACTTCAGGTTGATTATCATCCCATTCTAAAATAGCTTCATAAATAATTTGTGCTAATTGATGATGATGATGTTCTAAGTATTTATTTGCTTTAGTTTTAAGTAAATTAATAAATTCTATCAAATCATGATCTTGTAAATCTAAATCGCTATTAGTAAAAGTTGATAACCAAATTGATTGAGATTCAATTTCGTCTCCTTGTAATAACCAAGCTAATCCTAAATACCAATAATTAGAAATTACATTAGGGACTAAATCAATACATTCTTCATAAAGATTGATAGCTGCTGTAAAATCTCCTTGTTGTAGATAACTATCAGCTTGATGTTTAAGTTGTGTAATGTCCACTTAATTAACCACTATATTGATACTTAGATTTTACCTGATCTCAAACTTTATATATTTAATTACCAAGTTATTTTCTCAAAATAAGAGCATAAATTCAAAAAATGATATATTAATCTCTGATATAGTTTTTATAAAATAAATTAACATTGTGCAGCAAGTAATTGGAATTGATTTAGGGGGAACTGCGATTAAGTTGGGACGATTTACAGCGGATGGTAATTGTTTGCAGTCCGTGTCTGTGGATACTCCTCAACCGGCAACACCAGAAGCTGTATTATCTACAATAGTAGATGCGATCGCTCAAATTGACCCCAATAATGAAAGTATAGCTATTGGTTTAGGGACTCCAGGTCCGGCTGATGCTAAAGGACGAATTGCCAAAGTTGCCATTAATCTAGTAGGATGGCAAGATGTCCCCTTAGCCGATTGGTTAGAAGCTAAAACTGGTAAACCGACAATTTTGGCTAATGATGCTAATTGTGCTGGTTTGGGAGAAGCTTGGTTAGGTGCAGGCCGAAATTTTCCCAATTTGATTTTACTAACTTTGGGAACTGGTGTCGGTGGGGCAATTATTCTTAATGGTAAATTATTTGTGGGACATCAAGGTGCAGCAGCAGAATTAGGTTTAATTACCTTAACTCCTGATGGACCAATATGTAATAGTGGCAATCAAGGTTCATTGGAACAGTACACTTGTATTTCAGCCATTCGTCGCCGCACAGGCAAAGAACCAGCAGAATTAGGCGCACTTGCTCACGATGGAGATGTAGCAGCCTTGACTTTTTGGCAAGAATATGGTAAAGATTTAGGAATTGGTTTAACCAGTTTACTCTATGTGCTGACACCCCAAGCCATTATTATCGGTGGTGGTGTGAGTGCGAGTTTTAAGTTTTTCTTACCTGCACTCAAAGCAGAAATCGAAAAACGAGTTTTACCAACATCCCGCGCAGGGTTACAAATTCTCTCAGCAGAATTAGGAAATGCAGCGGGAATGGTAGGTGCTGCTAAATTAGCATTAACAATTGGCAATTAAGATACTTCTACAGGCTTGGGTGTGGTAGTTGCAGAATGGGCTTGAGAAATTGCAGCGGTCATAAATCCTTTAAATAAAGGATGGGGTGTGTTGGGGCGAGATTGAAATTCGGGGTGGA
>JANMGZ010000417.1:0-2592 GCA_031374905.1 Dolichospermum sp. OTE_70_metabat_362_sub | reverse complement strand
CTTGTCCGCGAGTTCCACCAGAAGGTTGGTGAATCATAATTCGGGAGTGAGGTAAGGCCATGCGTTTACCCTTTGTCCCCGCAGCCAACAGGAAAGATCCCATAGAAGCAGCTAAACCGACACAGATTGTTACTACATCAGATTTGATGTGTTGCATGGTATCATAAATTGCCAAACCGGATGTCACCATACCACCGGGGGAATTGATATACAAATAAATATCCTTCCCTGGATCATCGGAATCCAGATACAGCATGACAGCAATAATTTGGTTAGCAATTTCGTCATCCACATCTCTTCCTAAGAAAATAATTCTTTCCCGGTAAAGACGGTCATAAATGCTAATCCAATCTGTATATTGTCCACCAGGCATCCGGTAAGGAACTTTAGGTACGCCTATAGGCATTTGCGCTACTCCGTTTGTAATTGGTCAGTTGTCAGTTGTCAGTTCTCAGTGGTTAGTTGTCAGTGGTATAAATACCCAAAGACAAATGGCAAATTAAAGCACACTTGCAGGGAGTGGAGGATGAGCGAGTTCTTCCTTCCTAAAAACCCTGTCAATCAAACCATACTCCTTAGCTTCGTCGGGAGTCATGTAGAACAGACGATCCATGTCCTTGCTAATCTTTGCTACGTCTTGTTCAGTCGTCCGAGCGAGAATTTCCAGCATTGAAGCTTTATTTGCCAAAACTTCCTTAGCGCGAATTTGAATATCCGTTGCTTGTCCCTGGGCGTAGCTTTTAGGCTGGTGCAGGATAATGGAAGAATTGGGCAAACTAGCACGACAGCCTTTTGTCCCAGCACTAAGAATCATCGCTGCCATACCCATTGCTGAACCAATACAAATGGTGTGAATAGGCGGCTTGATGTATTTCATAGTGTCATAGATAGCGAAGGCTTCGGTTTCAAAACCGATAGGTTCGCCACTGTAACCAGAAGTACCTGTAGAGTTGATGTAGATTTTAATTGGCTTTTCGGGGTCGTCAGACTGCAAATACAACAATTGGGCGACGATTAATTCCGTAACAGACGGAACAAGTGGCATACCCAGATAAACAATCCGCTCCTTCAATAGTAGAGACGGTAAATCTGGCGGCGGTGTCCGGTAGGAACTATCGCCGGAATAAGGGGCTTGCACAGCCTTGAGGTGAGAAATATCCATAGCAACTAATCGCCTGAAACTATGCCGTTAATGTATTACATCCTAGCGCGATGGTTGCCTAATTTAGGGTGTGGATTTCTCGCTGATGGTGAAAAAAGCTAGATATTAGAATATTTTTAGGGAATTTAGTTAAAAAAAATACCTTGAGCTTTAGAGGTTGAGTTCGGTATGGCATTTTTGGTAATTTAAAAGTTCTGTCCGTTCGCTGATTTTGAGATCCGCAGGAGAATTAAAGCCTGAATAAACAAGGTATTGATTAAGCGAAGATTATTTAGGTATTCTGGTTTGGCTTTCTTACGCATGAGGAAATAAATGAAAATTTTAGTTGTTGGTAATGGGGGACGGGAACACGCTCTAGCGTGGAAACTATTGCAATCTGATAAAATTGAGCAAGTTGTCTGTGTGCCAGGCAATGGCGGTACAGCAAGTATGCAAGGTTGTCAAAACTTGTCTTTATCGGTAAATGACTTTGCAGGTATTAGTGAATATGCAAAGCTTCATCATATTTCCTTTGTAGTTGTCGGTCCAGAAGTTCCTTTAGCTGAGGGAATTACCGATTATTTGCAAAATCAAGGCTTAATGGTATTTGGTCCAACTAAAGAAGGGGCGCAAATCGAAGCAAGTAAGAATTGGGCTAAAACTTTAATGCTAGAAGCTGGAGTTCCTACTGCTAAGGCTGCGGTATTTACTCAAAGCGAACCAGCAAAAGCTTATATTCAATCTGAGGGAGTGCCAATTGTGATTAAAGCCGATGGTTTAGCTGCTGGTAAGGGTGTCACAGTTGCCGAAACCATTGCCCAGGCTGAAGAAGCAGTTGAGGCGATTTTGCAAGGACAATTTGGCAGTGCAGGTAGTTCTGTAGTTATTGAAGAATGTTTACTGGGACAAGAAGTATCTGTTTTAGCTGTAACCGATGGTTTAACTATTCGCCCATTATTACCTGCTCAAGATCACAAACGCATCGGTGAAGGTGATACAGGAGAAAACACAGGAGGTATGGGTGCTTATGCTCCTGCGCCGATAGCTACACCGGAGTTAATGGCAAGGGTACAAACAGAGGTGTTAGAACGAACTATTACAGCTTTACAGTCTAGAGGCATTGACTACCGAGGTATTTTATATGCGGGGTTAATGATTTCCCCTGATGGTGATTTTCGCGTTTTAGAATTTAATTGTCGCTTTGGTGATCCAGAAACCCAAGTGATTTTACCAATGCTAGAAACTCCTTTGGAAGATCTAATCTTGGCTTGTATAGAACAACGCTTGAGCGATATGCCGCCGATTGCTTGGAAACAGGGGGCAGCAGCAACAGTGGTGGCAGCTTCTGGTGGTTATCCGGGAGAGTATACCCTAGGTAAGGTAATTACTGGCTTTGCAGCGGCAGAGACAGCCGGGGCGACGGTGTTTCATGCAGGGACAAAGTTAAATGC
>JANMGZ010000363.1:0-3974 GCA_031374905.1 Dolichospermum sp. OTE_70_metabat_362_sub | reverse complement strand
CCCAGATACCAGAATACAGGATTCTGTATAGGTATCTGGTTTTTTAATCTAGCCAAACATAAAATTTTGCAGACTTGGCAAAAATATTTTTTTAGAGAAAACAATTTCAGCAAGCCTGATTTTTAGAGGCTTTTTCGGAATTATAGCTTCTATCTTAGGGTCTAATTTTGACAAAAAGAAGCATTTTTTATTTCTTGTAACATGGGGTTACAAGCAATGCTTCATTTAATATAAGTCTTATGAATGATTTTTGTTAACTCTAGATAATTGTGATTAAAAACCATGTCTCGTTCCATAGTCCCCGCCGTTCTCTTAGTAGACGGTTACAATATTATAGGCACTTGGCCTTGCTTGATAAAAACCCGTGATTATTCTGGACTTGAGGCAGCACGGGGTGAGTTAGTAGAAGCAATGACTAATTATAGTGCTTTCCAAGGTTATGAAACTCGAGTTGTGTTTGATGCTCAATACCAAAACACTCCTAGTAACAAAGAAACTATTACAGATTTTTTAACGGTACATTATACAGATTTTGGCCAGACCGCAGACACATATATAGAAAAAACCTGTGCGTCTCTCCGTCACCAAATAGCCCAATCTTTACTTTCTCGCATGATTGTCGCTACATCAGATCGGGCGCAGCAGTTAACAGTTCAGGGGTATGGTGCAGAATGGTTGTCAGCGCATCAACTGTGCGGTGAAGTAGAAACTACTGTTTGTCGAATGCGCCATAGGTATCAGTCGCAAAAACAACCTAAAAGTAGATTTCTGGTGAATGGGATTGACGCTAAAGCTAGACAACGGTTAACGGAATTACGCATGGGATTATAAATTCTAGACTTTACAAATTTCTGAATATCGCTGCTGGAAAGGGTTTAGGGGTATTGAAGGTGAGAAATTTCAGCAGCAACTAAAAAAAGTTAGAAAATTTTGCCAAAACCTCTTGCATTAATTTGGATTTTGGTTTATCATTACTAAAGTTAAGAGCGTTCCTCAGTAGCTCAGTGGTAGAGCGATCTACTGTTAATCGATTGGTCGCTGGTTCGAATCCGGCCTGGGGAGTTTAAATAAATAAAAGGCATGAAGTGAGAAAACGAAAACCTCAAGCTCTATGCCTTTTGTTTTTATTCAAGTATTCAAGGACTCTAATAACTGTTCAGTAGTTTCAATCAGTTCGAGCATAGAGACTGAAGTGAGCGAAGTGGCTTTGAATCCATGAGCGATCGCATTACGCAACCCAAAAGCATTCATAAATAATTGGTAGTCAGTTTGAGAAATCACTCCCTCAGTTCCTAATTGTTTTAATAAATGTAAGGGTGATTCTAGTTTCTGTAACATTAATCCTTCATGATCAGCAAGAAGCCTGAAAGTTGCTTCAGCCAAAGACCAAAGATAAAGAATAGCCGATTCAGGATGATTAATTGTGAGTTCTTTCGCTATTTGTAATCTTGACTTTATTTCATCTGCTTGTAAAGAATCTTCAAGTTGAAAAGAATATAATGCATCCTCTGGATTAGTCATTAGTAGTTCTAATCTCCAACCAGGGTGTGCATTTACTACCGCAGCTAATTTTTTTAGATTAGCTGCAGATGACATGATAGAACGACGTGATTTTACCTCAATTAAAGCTGCATCTTCTCCCCGACGTACTATCATGTCAGGACGGTAGCGGTAGTCCCTCAGAAAGTCGGGTAATTCCTCATGTGTGGGGGACAGTATCACTTCATAACCTTTTTGACGATATTCCTGTGCTACTTCAAGTAATCTTTCTCTTTCCAATTGTTTAGTTTGAGTATTCATCAGTCAATTACCTCTTGATCAGGAGCATCTGTGACAACAATATGTAAAAACTCATTACCTCGTGCCAAGCCTTCAGCCAGTATTGGAGTTATATTTTCTATTGTAAAGTTACCTGATAAATCTCTTTTTCTAGCAAGGATATCTGTTATTTGGTTATCATCAAGATAAGCTAGACCAATTATTGCATCTTGAATTGGCTTAACTATATTGTCTACATCCATAGCGTAAGAACTGTAGAAATAAGTTACCTTAACCATAACTAACTCAGTAGCTGGCTGTTGCGGTGAATTCCAATATTTTTCAGCTTCTTGCCTAACTGTGGCTTGCCAATCTCTGACTTTTGCGCGTCTACGTGCTTGTTGAGATACAGGCGGGCCGTTCACTATAAACTCAAATGTTTTCAATTATACTAATTGTAGTTAATAATTAAATAGAGTAACAACACCTATGATACATCATATCTAAGACATATGAACTAATTATTTATTTCTTGTTCTCTGTTCACTTTATTGAAATTGCTTTAGTGGTTAATTGTTAAAACAGATGTATTTATCTTTTTCAGGAAATACCATGCCACAGCGGATAATTATAGAATTCAATAACTGGTTTAAACGAGATAGAATTGTCCGTAATTTAGAACTTTTTCAAGATATTATTGTTATCTCGCTTTGCGTGAGTTTATTTTGTGTAATGCTCATTCGATTAGGAGATATGTTTTTATCTTTTTTACGGCCATTAGATCTCCGACAAGTAACATCTGATATTTTGTTTATTTTGATATTGGTAGAACTGTTTAGATTGTTAGTTGATTACCTCCAAGAACGGAGTATATCTGTGGGTGCGGCGGTAGAAATTACCATCGTTTCGGCTTTACGGGAAGTAATTTTACGAGGTGTATTAGAAATTTCCCGCGATCAACTTTTTGGACTTTCTATATTTTTACTAGTTTTAGCAGGAATTTTTCTGGCTTTACCTTGGATGCCTCGTTTATTAGAACAGGTAAAAATTGGTCATTACGAAACAGTAGAAGCAGAACCAGAATCAGAATCTTAAAACCCGATGCTGATTGTGTCATAAAAAGTCAAGTGATGCCGGGTTCTATGATTAGCAGTGCCGGCATTATTGATAGGCTACATGATTAGGGGATTTTTACAAAATAATTGACAATTCGTTATTGATGATTGGTAATAATTCTTGCCTGTGATTTTTTAATAACTCAGAAAATCCTTAGAAATATCAAAAGTTTCACTGACAATTTCCGCCGCTAATTGATTCCTATGGAGCGTTTCGCTATCTGATTTAATCAAAGGATAAACCTTACTATCATTATTGTGATAACCGTTAGAGAATGAGTGAGATTCTAAAGACATTCCTAGGGCAATACTAGGTAAATAAGTGATATTGTAATTCACCATATTTGAAGAAGATAGTGAAGTAAAAGACAGATTAAATAAGCTGTGTAAAGGCAATTTATACAAGTCACGATGGGGGATTAAAATTATTGTATCTACCCCTTCTAATTCTTGAATAATAGTGGAAATATTCAAGACATTTTGTAACTGCAACAGTTTTGATACTATTGCTGATTCTTGCCAGTCTACTAACCAATTTTCAAACTCTATTAATCTTCTTACTCCTTCGGGAATTGCTTCTGTATCTTGTATGGGCGTAAACAAGAGAATAGGCGATGGTGCTTGATCTTTGATAATAAATGTCTGTAAAGCTGCTGGGCTAAGATGCCAATAAACTATGGCGGTGGAGGGATTAAGCAATTGTTGAATAGAGCTATAATCCCCAGTATAGAGTTGGTAATTTAAATCAGGAATCAACCACTTTAAACAATTATTTTTCCCCTGTTCAGCGATTTCCCAAGCTTCTACTAAGTCTCCTGTATTTACAGCTAAATCAACTGCTAGTTGTCCCAAACCTGCGAACTTTAGTACCAGTTGTTTTTTATTATCATCAGCACGAGTGGACTGTGTGAGTAATTGTTGTAATAATTCAATCCCCCATTTTTGTAAGTCCTGTGCCGCTACTGTTTCTCCTAAACAGACAAGCACTTTAGTCAGCAATTGCAAAATTTCTAAATGTAATTCTGGAAAATCTTCTGGTGTCAGTGTGGATAGTGCCAATTGGTATTCAGACATGGCATGATGCCAATAATCACGAGGTGC
>JANMGZ010000351.1:0-6170 GCA_031374905.1 Dolichospermum sp. OTE_70_metabat_362_sub | reverse complement strand
CTCTGGTTTTGGTAAAAATAAGCCATCTATTCGCCGGGCTAATTCTTTGATTTCCACTGAGGAAAATTCGTAGTGTAAAGCTAGTGCTGGTGACTGTTCTAGCAGTTCAAATAACACACTGGGGAGATTTTGCAGTAATGTGTAAAATATCGTATCTGTCTTCATATCTTGTTGTTAACTATTATTCTAACGGAAAACCGCCATACTTTTCAATGATTTTATCAATATCTTCCATAGTCTTAATAGTCTTCGATATGATAGAAATAATATTTTGATAATGACTAATATCATCAAAGTTTAATTCTCTGGCTTTTCTGTCTTTTAGCCATTTTTGACAAACTTGATAACCACCAATATAAAAATTCCATATTTGCGGAGGAACTTGATCAAAATACTGTTCAGAGTTTATCCAAATTTGTTGATGATTTTCATTATATTTGACTTGTTCGACAAGATCAGAACCAGGAATAGGATAGGTAGAAATTTCTGTTCCTGTTTCTTTCATCAAATGATATTTAACTAATTTATCACCTTTGATCACTAATTCCCAAAAAAGCGCAACATTGGAAGTTAAAGGAACACGCGGAAAATCAATCTTTAAAAATTCAGCGTAGCGTTGACGGTAATTAAGAGAATGAAAAACAGCGTAAATATAATTAAAAATATCCTCTGGTCCAAAGGTTTTAGATTTATTTCCTTTTCCATCAAAAATAAATTCTAAATCTAGTTTTTGGGAAAATTCTGTAATAAATTCTGGGGATAAGTTCGGGTTACGTCCTCCAGGTGCGTTAGTTGGTGGAGAATCAAATAAAGTTGGGGTATTTGTTGGGTAAAGATAGAGAGGAAAAATATATGATGCTCTATCATGAGAACAACATTTTTTTTCAGCCCCAAATGTTGTAGAGAATACATGACAAAATTCTAAATTAGTAATTTGACGAGTAGTAATCAGGGCTAAATTTTCATTAAAAATGAGATGATTCATAACTTCACCTCTAGGTCTAGAATGAAATCCTCCTGATTTTCCAGAATAATATGTATATTTATAATCAAAGGGACGATAATTTATTTTGATAATATTTTTCTGATTAATACCAGAATTTTTCAAGTCTTTTTTAGCTAAATTAATTTGCCAATCTTGCGTATCCTTGCCAATTTCATATTTTATTCTTGCTTCTTCAATCTCTAAAGATAAAAAATCATTAATCTTTCTCCATATATCTTCCGAGTTATTTGATAATGTGAAACTATCTCTAGCTGTAACTATTCCATCACTATTGACACTCATAACTTCATTAATTTTGACAAATGAGTTATATTCTAATTCCAGATTTTTCTCCTGTACCTTAAATAAATAAAAAGACGGTTGTGGTAAAACCTCAGTCCAATTAGTCGAACTAATATCATTTTCCCCTAACCAATGATACTTACCTCCAACTAACTCTTTATTTTCATAAACCTCTCTCATACCCCATAAATCAGCATGATAAACCGTTGCTAACTTTTGCTGACTATGTTCATATTTAATAAAAATACTGATTGCTACACCTTGCTGAATATCAAAAACATTTTTATCCGGTGAACCGTCAGGACAAACTTCTTTTTTCTTACTATTACCATGTAAATCTAAAACATAAATCTCATCAAAAGTTTGCATCAAATTTTGACGCATTCCCCGAAAAGTCGGATTATCTAAATAACCATGATTCGTAATTAAAGCCACAATACCATAACCCGTTTCCGAAACTCGATGTTGAGCAAAACGAATAAACTTTACATAATCATCTAATAATCCTTTGGGGTTTCTTTCTCCTAAAGGTTTCCCGTCTACTTGATAATAATCCCTAACTAATCCCACAATCCAAGGGTCAGTATTTATAGATTCGTAAGAATAAGGAGGATTTCCTAAAATTACCATCACAGGAACATCTTGTTTTACATCCTTTGCTGCTTCAGCTTCGTCTCTAATCCTGTTCATAAAACCATCAGCAGCAGGAATCTGAAAAGCCTCTTGTAATGTATTTGTTAAATAAATCCTCAACCTTTCCTCAGAACTAAAATCATAACCCAATTCTTGCAACTGTAACCCTAACTTCATGTGTGCTACAGTATAAGGTGCCATCAACAATTCAAA
The DNA here is from genome assembly GCA_031374905.1 of Dolichospermum sp. OTE_70_metabat_362_sub. Lineage (GTDB taxonomy): Bacteria > Cyanobacteriota > Cyanobacteriia > Cyanobacteriales > Nostocaceae > Dolichospermum. The sequence continues at coordinate 4,036 of JANMGZ010000351.1, read as the reverse complement.
ACCAAATAATCGGGGTAATAAATGTTGACTTACATAACTTGACCACATCCCTTTTTGAGATTTAAAACTATCATAAATAAAATCAATCACAGTGTGGATAAAAGTTCCCGTTCCCACAGCAGGATCTAAAATCAAAACTTGATGAGTTTCGATAGTTCCCTCACCCTTGGGATTGGGAATTTTAATCTTTTTAGAATCTGCTAAACCTTTACTAATATTAAATTTATGTTTGAGAATATAATCTACACTTTTAACAATATAACTAACCACAGGTTCAGGAGTATAATAAACCCCTCTTGATTCCCGCATTTTTGGATCATATTCTGCCAAAAACGTCTCATAAAAATGCACAACAGGATCTTCTCTCCGAGTCCGTTTACCAAAATCTTTAAGAATTTCTGCCATTTCTGTTTGTTGCAGAATATTCGCTAAATTATCCACAGCCCAACTAATTCTCTCATCTAAATCAGGTCCGGCTATTTGTCCAAAAATACTCCTTAAAAATGGGTTAGTTTTTGGTAATTTAAAAGCCGCTGTTTCCCGTGAAAAAGTATGAGGATTATCAGTATTACACCGCGCTGCAAATAACCCATAACAAATAGTTTGGGCGTACATATCCGCGAATTGTTCTACCGTCAAATCTTTAATTAATACTCGTTGAAATGACTCCAACTGCTGACGTAACATTCCCCCATTATCTACATCATGTAAAGCACTTTTGATAGCATCTCTCATTAATTGTCCTAAACTAGCCATACGTTTAGCTAAATCCTTCGGTGTAGTGACTTGGGGAACTTTAGCTAATAAAAATTGCCGTAAAAGTTGGTCAACTTCCTGTATTCCTTCCTTATCAAGTTTGATTTTTTTGTTTTTATCAATAGTTCCTAAAGAAGCAGTTAATTTTAATTCTCCTTGAATATACCAACGAAACTCTAAATAATCAGTTAAAATCAAATTACCCAAAGCCTGAAAATAACGCCCCATTTGGGCAGTTTTTTCTACTTTCTTGAGAGAAATACCAATATCTTTAGCTTCAATATGTCCAACTTCCAAAATACCATTTTTCACCACAAAATCTGGCGCACCGCAAGCTATTCTTTTCGGTTCATTAATAGCTTGAATCTGAGAATCTAAAGAATCTATTAACTTTTTTAATGATGGACGATAAGTATGTTCTGTGGCATTTTGTTGTAGATAAATTTGCGTAACTTCTTGAATGTAGGTTTGTAGATTATTCATATAATTTATGGGTTTGAAAACAATTTAGATTGAATTAAGTGAAGATTGCGTCATCTTCATTACCTGATTAAAGTTAATTTTTTATTTTAGCGTAATGTTAAGAATAAAAAACTTTATAAGCCTAAACAGTAACGAATTGCTGTTTCAATTTTTACAATTTTGGCTTGAGAAATTTTCCCTACTGGAGTATGAGAAAAACGATTTTTATCTAAAGAACGGATTTGAAAACCCAAAAAAACTGTTTCTATCGGTAGTCCACTTTCTGAAGAAGCAACACGAACATTAGTAGGATAATCACGAATAATATTTTCACCTTTTGTCCCTATCACTACAGTAACAACTAAAGGTAATTGATTAATAGAATCAATAGACAAAACTAAGACAGGTCTTTCTCCTGCTTGTTCTCGTCCCTGGACAGGATTAAGATTAATAAAATAGATTTCCCCTCTTTGAATTGTCATAAATTAGTTAATCCATCCAGTTCAGTGAACTTAAATTCTTGTTCAATTTGCTTAATTTCTGCTTGAATAGCTGGATCATTTGCCATAGCTTCTAGTTGTGTTGTTAAGATAGAGACATTAATTTCTATTTCTTGATCGCCATAAATAGCTTTTAGAGTTTCTAAAAAACTCTGATCTAATTTACTAGCTTTGAAACGATAGGTTGTTGACATTTTAAATTATAATTCTCCTTAAATTTAGATATTGCTATTATTTCCAGTATAATCTTTTTTCTAAAAGTATTCTGCGACTAGAAATCGCCGAGGCTATCGCTTGCAAAAAAAGCCAATAAAAGAGATCAAGGGGGTTGACATTTGCTTTTTAATTTGTTATCATAAATTTGATAAGGAAGAACTATCTTGCAACAAATACTTTAAATACCATAAAAAATACCCATCCAGTTATTGCGCTGGGTGGGTATCGCGTAGGGGCGGGGAAACCCCGCCCTTGACTTAACGAAACTACTTGCTTTCAGTGAAATCAGCATCAATGACATCATCACCACTACCAGAAGGAGCAGAACCACCGCTTGGAGGTTCAGTACCAGCAGCACCAGCATCACCACCAGCTTGTTGATAGATATTGCTACCAATAGCAAACAAAGCTTGTTGCAATTCTGGCATCAACTTCTGGATTTGAGCATCATCTTCTTTAGCAACTGCTTCTCTGACTTCCTTAACTAAACCTTCAACCTTAGTCTTATCAGCAACAGGGACTTTATCACCCAATTCTTCTAACTGCTTTTCAGCTTGATAAGCTAAAGAATCAGCTTGGTTTTTGCGTTCAATTTTTTCACGGCGTTCCTTATCAGAAGAAGCATTTTGTTCAGCTTCTCTCACCATGCGTTCTACATCATTCTTATCAAGAGTAGAAGCGCCAGTGATACTGATAGATTGTTCCTTACCAGTTCCCTTATCCTTAGCCGCAACGTTGAGAATACCGTTAGCGTCAATATCAAAAGTTACTTCAATTTGGGGAACACCACGAGGAGCAGGAGGAATACCGTCTAAACGGAAAGTTCCTAGACTCTTATTATCATTAGCAAATTCTCTCTCACCTTGGAGAACGTGAATTTCCACATTGCTTTGTCCGTCCACCGCAGTAGAGAAGACTTCTGATTTCTTGGTAGGAATTGTGGTATTACGAGGAATAATCTTAGTCATCACACCACCCAAGGTTTCCACACCTAAGGATAATGGTGTTACGTCTAACAACAAGATACCTGTAACATCACCGGCTAAAACACCCGCTTGAATAGCCGCACCAACAGCTACCACTTCATCAGGGTTAACGGTTTGGTTAGGCTCTTTACCTAATACCCGTTTAACTACATCCTGAACTGCGGGAATCCGGGTAGAACCACCAACGAGAACAACTTCGTCAATATTGGTTTTATTTAACTTCGCACCTTTAAGCGCATCTTCTACAGGAATGCGGCAACGATCAATTAAATCAGCGCAAAGTTCCTCAAATGTCGCACGAGTGAGAATTGTATCTAAATGCTTTGGACCATCCTGAGTAGCAGTGATAAATGGCAGGTTAATTTCAGCTTGGGTAACGCTTGAAAGTTCAATTTTGGCTTTTTCTGCCGCTTCAGTCAGACGTTGTAAAGCTTGCTTGTCTTTCCGTAGGTCAATACCTTCATCTTTCTTGAACTTTTCTGCTAAGAAATCAACGATTTTTTTATCGAAGTCGTCACCACCTAAGTGAGTATCACCGGATGTTGATAATACTTCAAATACACCGTCTCCTACTTCCAGCACGGACACGTCGAAAGTACCACCACCCAAATCAAATACAAGAATGGTTTCGTTGCTCTTTTTATCAAAACCATAAGCTAGGGAAGCAGCGGTAGGTTCGTTGATAATGCGGAGAACATCAATACCAGCGATTTTTCCCGCGTCCTTGGTGGCTTGACGTTGGGAATCGTTGAAGTAAGCAGGAACGGTAATTACAGCTTGGGTAACAGTTTCCCCCAGATATTTACTAGCATCTTCTACCAATTTGCGGAGAACCTTGGCAGAAATTTCTTCAGGTGCAAATTGTTTACCAGCACCGGGAGAATCTACTTTAACGTTACCGCCGCTACTGAGAACTTTATAAGAAACTTCTGTAGCTTCATTGGTGATTTCTTCAAAACGACGACCAATAAAGCGTTTTACCGAATAAAAAGTATTTTCGGGGTTCATTACCGCTTGGCGTTTAGCGATTTGACCAACTAAATTATCGCCATTTTTGGCAAACGCAACTACTGAGGGTGTTGTCCGAAAACCTTCGGCATTAGCGATAACGGTGGG
>JANMGZ010000350.1:0-4882 GCA_031374905.1 Dolichospermum sp. OTE_70_metabat_362_sub | reverse complement strand
GACCCCGCAGTTGTGAGCGCTATGACTGTGGTTGTGCGACGCATCCAGAATTTAGTAACTGTGCCTTTGGGGTTAAATGTGTTACGTAATGATGGTAGAAGTGCGATCGCTATTGCTAGTTGCGTTAATGCCCAATTTGTCAGAATTAATGTTCTCACGGGTGTGATGGCAACTGATCAAGGCTTAATTGAAGGGGATGCTCATCAATTACTGCGATATCGGCGAGAATTAGGATCTGATGTGAAAATTTTTGCTGATGTTTTGGTAAAACACGCCCGTCCTTTGAGTTCTCCTAATCTCACGGTTGCTGTGAAAGATACCATTGAAAGAGGTTTGGCTGATGCGGTAATTTTATCTGGTTGGGCTACAGGTAGTCCTCCTGACCAGGAAGATTTAGAACTGGCTACTGCTGCGGCTGCTGGTACTCCTGTTTTTATTGGTAGTGGTGCAAGTTGGGAAAATGTAGGTAGTTTGCTACAAGCAGCAAATGGGGTGATTGTTTCTAGTTCTCTCAAACGTCATGGTCAAATTCAGCAACCAATAGATCCGATTCGCGTCAGTCAGTTTGTCGAAGCTGCCCGCAGACCTCTATTGTCTAAACTATGATTCTTGTGATTTTCTTGATTTAGATGATTAGGAGGATCTTTAGATTCTTTTCACCAATTACCAATTACCAATTATTATGATTCGTCGTCGTTCTACTCCTTGGATTCATAAATGGTCACGTCCGGCGATCGCAACCATCGCTGGTTTTGGTATCCTGAATACAGGTTATCTCACATATCAAAAGCTGACTGGTAGCACTCCGGTTTGTACTACACCAGAAAATGTTAAAGGATGTGTGGATGTCCTTTCCAGTCCTTGGGCTACAGTTTTTGGTCAACCATTACCTCTATTTGGTTTATTGGCATATATCAGTATGTTCATACTGGCTTTAGCTCCCTTAGCATTGAACACAGGGGAAAACCAAAAAAACCAAAAACAATTAGAAAATTTGACTTGGTGGTTGCTGTTTGTGGGAGCGATCGCTATGTCAGTTTTTAGTGGATACTTAATGTACGTACTGGCATTTCAACTCAAAGCTATTTGTCTTTACTGTATTGCCTCTGCCTTATTTGCATTAACCATGTTAGTCCTAACCGTCATGGGTAGGGATTGGCAAGATATCGGACAACTGTTATTTACGGCTTTGATTGTAGCCATGGTAACGTTAATTGGGACTTTAGGAGTTTATTCTCAAGTCAGCCCATCAGGTAACATTACTGAATCAACTAATGGGAAGCCTACAGCAATTACATTTATTCCTAAAGAACAACCAAATCCTGAATTTGGCTGGGAAATTACCACTAAATCTGGTGAAGCAGAAATAGCTTTAGCTCAACATCTTGTTAAATCAGGTGCTAAGGAATATGTAGCCTATTGGTGTCCGCACTGTCACGAACAAAAGCTACTTTTTGGGAAAGAAGCTTATCAAATCATTAGTGAAAATTCAGCGGTAGAATGCGCTGGTGATAGTCCCAAAGGTAAACCAGAATTATGTAAAGCTGCAAAAATTGAAGGTTTTCCAAGTTGGATTATTAATGGTAAAACCTATAGCGGAGTACAAACCCTAGAGGAGTTAGCAAAGATTACAGGTTATACAGGTCCGAAAAACTTTAAATATTTCCGCTAGAGTTGTTTATAAGATCCCCGACTTCTTTAAGAAGTCGGGGATCTAGTTCTGTAATTATTTACCCATCACCCATTCCTGATTCTGGACAAGAGTATGCACTTGCCAATTAGGATCAGTTTGAGGATAATCTAAACGATAATGTCCACCCCGGCTTTCCGTTCTAAAAGCGGCACTTTTGAGAATTAATTCCGCCACATCTAATAAATTACGAGTTTCTGCCCAAAGCCGCAACTCCTTTTCAATTTGTGGTTGTTGAAAATTAACTGATTGTGTAGGCTGTAAACTCAATAATAATTGACTTAAAGGTAAAGCAGCAAAGTCTTCTTGCCAAGATCCAACTTGAGAAATGGCAGTTTCTAAACTTGATTTTTCCCGACAAATACCCGCACTTTGCCAAACTACACGAGGTAAGTTTTGGCGAATTTCTTCCAGTTGTCGTTGTTGATTTTTCCACTCAATTAGAGATGGGTTAACTTCCAAAGTTTCAGTTTCAATAATATTGGCAGATTCCTGTTTTCCAAGTTGCAATTTCGCATAGTCAACATTAGCCATTTGCGCCCCAAACACAATACATTCCAACAACGAATTACTGGCTAAACGATTAGCACCATGAACTCCCGTACTAGCAGTTTCCCCAATGGCGTATAAACCAGGAATATTTGTGCAATTCATCACATCTGTGAGGATACCACCCATCCAATAATGAGCCGCGGGAGACACAGGAATGGGTTGAGTAAAGACATCAATGCCCCAATGTTGACAAACAGCGATGATATTAGGGAAACGATGCCGAATTTTGTCAGCGGGAATAGGGCGCATATCTAACCAGACATTGGCTGTAGCAAGATCAGTAGCCGTTTTTTGTAAATGACTGAAAATAGCTCGACTCACCACATCTCGCGGTGCTAGTTCCCCAGATGGGTGGTAATCAAAGGCAAAACGTCGCCCGGTGTCATCCACCAAATGCGCCCCTTCTCCACGCACAGCTTCACTAATCAGGAAACGTCCTGGTTTACTTAGGGCTGTGGGATGAAACTGGACAAATTCTAAATCTCGCAGAATCGCCCCCGCCCGCCAAGCAATAGCCACACCATCACCTGTACTCACCCCTGGGTTAGTAGTTTGGGCAAATACTTGACCACCGCCACCAGTAGCTAAAATGACCGCCCCGGCTCTAATCCAGGTAATTTTACCTTGATAAAATAAACTAATTCCCAAACATTGACCGGTTTGGGGTTCTATCCATAAACTCAAAGCCAAAGCTTGTTGAATTACTTTAATATTATGACGACGCAGGACTTGATCTGTAAGGGTGGTGGTTACTTCCCTCCCTGTGGTATCGGCTGTATGAAGCACGCGAGGACGAGAATGGGCTGCTTCTAGGGTTAAAGCCAAGTTGCTGTCATGACGATCAAAAGCTACGCCTAAGTTAACCAGGGATTGAATACAATTGGGGGCTTGTTCGGCCAGGAATTTTACAGCGGCGATGTCACATAAACCAGCGCCCGCTTTTAATGTGTCTTCAATATGCAGTTTTGGCGAATCTTCTGGGGCTATGGCTGCGGCTATGCCACCTTGCGCCCAATCACTGGCAGATAGGGAAACTGTTTCTTTTGTAATTAAGCCGACTTGTAAGGATGCGGGTAGACATAGGGCTGTATATAGTCCTGCTGCACCAGCACCGACTACTAAAACATCAAATTGGTTAGGAATATCTATATCAGGCAAGGTGAGGTAATTGGTAATGGGTGATTAGTAATGGGTAATGGGTGATTGGTAATGGGTAATTGGTAATGGGTAATTGGTAATATGTTTGAATTCACCAATTCCCAGTCCCCAGTCCCCAGTCCCCAGTCCCCAGTCCCAGATCCCTAGTTATCTGTAGATACCGTTGTTAATGCGATCATCGCCTTCGTTGAAGTTAGGCTCTAATTCTGTCACGGTGAAATTCTCCAAGTTGGCTTGCAAAAGTTCTTTTTGTTTATTGCTCAATCCTGCCAAATTTAATACATCCTCTACTTTTTTGTAAGGAGCATTTTTGATAATGTTCTGAGCTAGAGTGGGATAGAGTCCTGGATACTTTTGGAAAGCAGCAATATTGGTATTATTCAAATCAATTTTCTTACCAAAATCAGTTGCCAGTTTTTGATCTGCTTTGTTTTGGCGGGCAATTGCTAAAACTGGAACTTGATTCCCCGCAAAGCTATTGAAACTAGCAGCTTTAGCGGTCTGATAATCTGCGTTGCCTAGCCATGTAGTTCCCAAGAGTCCCCAGCAACCGAGCAACACTGTAAACACAGTAAATAAACGCACCAATCCTTTCACGATTTTTTACCTCTTTTTTCAAACAATAATAAAATTTTGCAGGCAAAAGCTATGAACTGTAAAGCATAAGCGAGAAGTTTAGGATTGTTAGAGCAGATTGTTTTCTAACTTGATCCTAGTTTCTTTATGGTTTAGCTTTATCGTTGATAGCTGAGAGTTTGCACAACAGTCATCAAAAACTAATATACAGCGGATCAATATCCATAATAAACTTAGTCCAATTTTGGCACTGGAGTTTTTCAAAAGGGAACAGCGAAGATGGAAGAGTATAGGATTTGAGAATAAAACCCGATGAAAAAACTATGGGTTTCAACGTGGATGCTGTATATTTACTGCTATTTGCTTTGATTGGACTTTTGACTAAAATCCTACCTAATAGAACTTTTACAGCCACTTTTTGGGTTTTTACCTCTATTGATAGGATTTTTATGCAAGAGCCGCTGCTAATAAGAAGAGACTGTCTACTAAAATTGTACTCAAAACTGCGCCTCCAAAGGCATACCAATGGCATTGCTTATTGAGTAAAGATGCTGTTCCCACTGTCATCAAAATTAGAGCCAGAATGATTGCCCAGCCTTGTCCCCAGGGTGTTTGGAATTGCGCTAGGGCATTTTGTAAGATTTGTGAAGCACCAGATGGATCTGTTCTCATAATTTGTCGCCAGTAGGGCATCAAATCTACTAAATAAAAATAAATATCGGTTAAAACAGTTCCAAATAAAGAACCTAGATAAAACCAATTGCCGACTTTACCCCAATTTTTCGCTAAACACCACACAGCAAAGGGTAGTCCTAATGCTTCTATAGGTAAATGCCATATTGGTTCATATCTTAACCAACCCCAATAAATTGCTCCTGTTAACCAAGTCCAACTAAATCCAAACAA
>JANMGZ010000317.1:0-16977 GCA_031374905.1 Dolichospermum sp. OTE_70_metabat_362_sub | reverse complement strand
GGCTGTAATCTTTCGCTGGTATTTAGGATTATCTTCCCGCTGGTCTAGCACTGGTGAAAAAGGTCGGGAAGTTGATTATCAAATTTGGTGTGGCCCAGCTATGGGTGGCTTCAATGACTGGGTGCGTGGTTCATATTTGTCAGAACCTAATCAGCGTCGTGTTGTTGATGTTGCTGACCAAATTATGAAAGGGACAGCATTTTTATATCGTAGTCACAGTTTAAAAATGCAGGGTTTACAAATGCCTACTTATTACAGTCAATATCAGCCAATTCCTTCTACATTGGAGAAGTAAAAATGAATTTAAAACAGTCTCATAATGCCGAAAGTATTCAAGCATTTCTAGTTTCTCATCTCGCGGAAGTTACCGGAGTTGAAACTTCAGAAATTGACGTTAACGAAAATTTAGAAAATTATGGTTTGGATTCTGCTCAAGCCATGATGATCATTAGTAAATTAGAAGAACTACTAGGTTTTAAACCTTCTCCTATTTTACTTTGGCATTATCCCAATATTGCGGCCCTTTCCCAACGCTTGTCAGAAGAATCTAGTGATGGTTCTCAAGTAAAAGATTCAGGTTCAAGCACAAATTCCTCTGTTAATTTTGCTCCTCCTCTGCTAGATTTAGCTGCGGAAGCTGTTCTAGACCCCACTATTCAACCCATAGGCACTGCTGTTTCTGTTACTAACCCTAAAAACATCTTTTTAACCGGGGGAACAGGTTATTTAGGGGCTTTCATTATCAAGGAATTGCTAGAAGTAAGTGAAGCAACTCTTTATTGCTTAGTCCGTGCTGATAATGTAGAAGCAGGGAAAAGCAAATTAGAAAATAATTTGCAACAATATGGAATTTGGCAAGATGAATATAGTAGCCGAATTATCCCCATTATTGGTGATTTAGCACAGCCACATTTAGGAATTAATGCAGAACAATTTGAAAGTCTAGCTGCTAACATTGATACGATTTATCATAGTGCAGCTTTACTCAATTATGTTTATCCTTACTCAGCACTAAAAACAGCGAATGTTTTGGGTACACAGGAAGTTTTGCGTTTAGCTTGTCAAACTAAAGTTAAACCATTGCATTATGTTTCTAGTGTGGCTGTTTTTGAATCCAGCGCTTATGCTGGTAAGCTAGTTAAAGAAGATGATGATTTTCATGATTGGGAAGGTATTTTTCTCGGTTATTCCCAAACTAAATGGGTGGCAGAAAAATTAGTAAAAATTGCTGGTAGTCGAGGATTACCTATTACTATTCACAGACCTCCTTTAATTTCTGGAGATAGCCAAACGGGAATTTGTAACACCCATGATTTCATCAATTTGATGATTAAAGGTTGTCTACAAATGGGGTCTTTTCCTGATGTAGATTATATGTTAGATATGTCTCCTGTTGATTATGTCAGCAAATCTGTTGTTTATCTTTCTCGACAAGAAACATCAGTAGGTAAGGCTTTCCATTTACAACATCCTCAACCTGCTTCTTTAAAATCTTTAGTTGATTGGGTGCGTTCTTTCGGATTTTCTCTGAAGATGATTCCTTATGAAGAATGGCAATCAGAGTTAATTAATAATGTCACATCTCAAGACAATCCATTATATACTTTGCGGCCATTTTTGCTAGAACGTTGGTCTGATGAACAAATCACCATTCCTGATTTGTATTTACAAGCAAGAAGACCAATTATTAGTTGTGAAGCAACTCTAGAAGCACTCAAAGGCAGTTCCATTGTTTGTCCTCCGATTGATTCTCAATTGTTGATGACTTACACATCTTACTTAGTACAAACTGGTTTCTTAAGTCTTGCTTAATATCAATTTTAGGTGAAGCTGCATATAATTATGAAATCCAGATTCTATCTGTATTTATCCGCGTTCATTTGCGTTTATCTGCGGTCAATTATTCTGGAAATCTTAATTATATGCAGCTTTATTTGAATTTGTTATAATGTAGGGATATTGGTAGGATTCATCAGTGCCAATTCCAGCTAACTCACCTTTCTTAAAATGAACATCAAATGTCAGGGAACAGTTTTAATCACGGGTGCAGCTAATGGTATTGGTTATCAGTTAGCTCGTATTTTTGCTCATAATAATTATAATCTAGTGTTGGTAGATAGACTAGAAGAAAAAATCACCAAAATAGCTGTTGATTTTGCCCAAGAGTTTAGAATTTCTGTTAAACCTATTATTAAAGATTTATCTATATCCACATCTCCTGAAGAAATTTTCACGGAGTTGCAAGAAGCTGGTATTAAAGTTGATATTTTAGTAAATAATGCTGGGTTCGGTACTTATGGTTTGTTTAATGAAACTAACCTCAATACTGAACTGGAAATGTTGCAAGTAAATTTAGTTTGTCTGACTCATTTAACTAAGCTATTTCTCAAAGAAATGGTTAAACAAGGTTATGGGAAGATATTAAATGTTGCTTCTGCGGCTGCATTTCAACCAGGTCCTTTAATGGCGGTTTATTTTGCCTCTAAGGCTTATATTTTATCATTTTCAGAAGCGATCGCAAATGAATTGGAAGGAACAGGTGTAACCGTCACTGTTCTTTGTCCAGGTTCAACAGCATCTGCATTTCATGAAAGAACCGGCATGGCAGATTCTAAGATGTTGAAGGGTAAAAATATGATGACTGCGGAAACTGTAGCTCAGATGGGTTATGATGCTTTAATGAAGGGTAAAATAATTATTATTCCTGGATTTATGAATAAATTGATGTCAAAATGTGTGAGGTTTATTCCCAGGAAAATTGTGACAAAAATTGTCAGAAGTATGCAGGAAGATAAGTAAGTTCGGAGTGAAGAGACGGGGTTTATAACAAATGAAAATTAGTACCGTGTCTCATTCTGCCATTTATTTTTGTAATAAGTTTGCTCTTAAATTGCTGTATTGACTCTACAAAAACAAATGTTAAAACTTATTTAATAATTTGCTTGTTGTAGAGTACAAAATACAATGAAGTAAACAAGCAAAGTTTATCTTAGCTAACTATCTCCATCTGTTGAGAATTACAGCTTTTCAATGCTAGGTTTTTTCTAGCTTTTCTCATTGCAGCTAGAGCTACTATAGAACCTAATACAGGAATAGCTGGACCATAGGGTGTGTCAAAAGGTACGTTTCCATAATAAGTTACGGTAACACGCGCATCAGCAAATGTACTGATATTTGTTGAAACATTACCACCACCACCACTATATGAAGTCAATATTGTAGTGCTAGGTGCGAAAGAGAATGTACCTGCACCGACAAATCCTGCAAGGTCTGGAGCAGCAGTGAAAGTTGTTCCCGTACTAGCATTAATAGTGAAAAGTCCAAAAGCTGCCGGTGTATTAGGAGCTAAACTGGCATATCTTCTGCTACCAATTAGGGCATTAGTAGTAAAAGGTGAGTAAGTTTGACCAACTAAAGCTGAAGGAGCATTTAGTGGATCAACATCTAGATTAAATTCAAGAACAGAGAGTAGTACAGTAAAAGTCTGAGCACCACTCGCTGTATTTGTAACAGTTCCTGAACTGTTAAGTGTAGTATCGAAAGTGAGTCCTACTTGGACTAAAGGATTTGTTGCATTATCATTATACTTATTGAGTGTTAATAGAGGAGTCCCATTAAGTTCAGTAAGTTGATTGGTGAATTGCACTGTTTGGCTAGACAGTGGTGTGAGAGCCTCAGCTTTTGGAGAAATTGCCAGAGAAGACAGAGAAACTGCCAACAATGGTAGAATGCGAGATAGTTTCATTAAATGAAGTCCTTGTTCTTACTTCTAGATATTATACACGGTAATGGCTATATATACCCTATATTCAGTAAGGTTTACCAAATCTTCATATACGCAGGGTAAAATTCACCACTATGTATATCTGAAGCATTCATAATCAGAAATATATCTTTGCTATCCGGTAATTACTGTCACGCTGAGGCGGCGGGAAAATTTAAGCCCTGGCGAATGTAATTCACGGCTACACAAACGAAGTCCGCGCAGGCGGACTAAGGAAAAATCAAGGATTTGAAACCCACCTGCGTGGGTTTTGCCTGTGTAGACGCGGTTTCTAACCGCCTGTTTAAATAAACCCCCACCTTTAGAATCAAACAATCAAGCCGTTTTGAGTATAATCGAAAATCATTTCCATACCTCAAATCAGCAACGCCAAATTTTCAAAGATCATTGAAGATTCCTATAGTTATGATATAAAATATGCAATTTTGATGTCGAAACATTAAGGAATATTGCATTTCTGTCAAAACCTCAACCTTAATCGAAAATTCAGCCAAAAGTCCGTGATAGGATACTTTGGGAAAATATTTATAATTGGGAGAAAACCTTTGACACTACGGGTTGCTGTTGTTGGTTCTGGTCCTGCGGGTTCATGCACTGCTGAAACACTAGCTAAAGCTGGAATTGAAACCTATTTATTTGAGCGGAAGTTAGATAACGCCAAGCCTTGCGGGGGTGCTATTCCCCTCTGTATGGTGAATGAGTTTGACTTACCTCCAGAAATTATTGACCGTCGGGTACGGAAAATGAAAATGATTTCTCCCTCTAATCGTGAGGTTGATATCAATCTAATAAATGAAGATGAATATATAGGAATGTGCCGCCGAGAAGTGCTAGATGGTTTCTTACGAGACCGGGCGGCAAAATTAGGGGCAAATTTAATTAACGCCACTGTTCATAAAGTTGATATCCCTGCCGGCAATTCTGACCCCTATACAATCCACTACGTTGACCATACAGGAGAAGGAGCGCAGGGCGTTACTAAAACCCTGAAGGTGGATTTAATCGTTGGTGCTGACGGGGCAAATTCCCGGATTGCTAAGGATATGGGTGCTGGTGATTACAATTATGCGATCGCTTTTCAAGAACGGATACGTCTTCCCCAAGACAAAATGGCATATTACAATGAACTCGCCGAAATGTACGTTGGCGATGATGTTTCTACCGATTTCTACGCTTGGGTATTCCCTAAACATGATCACGTCGCCGTCGGTACTGGCACAATGCACATTAACAAAGCCAGAATCAAACAATTCCAAGCAGGGATTCGCGCCAGGGCTTCGGAAAAACTAGCCGGTGGTGAAATCATCAAAATAGAAGCGCACCCCATCCCTGAACATCCCCGCCCTCGTCGCGTTGTTGGACGGATTGCCTTAGTAGGAGATGCTGCTGGTTACGTTACTAAGTCCTCTGGTGAAGGTATTTATTTTGCCGCCAAATCCGGCAGGATGTGCGCTGAAGCCATTGTCGAAGCCGCTAACGGTGGGGCGCGGATTCCCACAGAACGCGACCTCAAAGTTTACATCAAGCGTTGGGATAAAAAATACGGACTTACCTACAAAGTATTAGACATTCTTCAAAATGTTTTCTATCGTTCCGATGCTACGCGGGAAGCATTTGTAGAAATGTGTGATGATTTGGACGTACAAAAGCTAACTTTTGACAGTTACCTTTATAAAATTGTAGTTCCTGCTAACCCTATCACCCAATTAAAAATCACTGCCAAAACCATTGGTAGTTTAATTCGTGGTAACGCCCTTGCACCTTAAATATGGGAAATGAGAAGCCCGAAATTCCTTTCTGGGCTTCTTTTTTTGGGTGAATAAATTGGGAATTGGAAAAAAGTCGTTTTGATCTCAGAAATTTGGACTATCTTTTTTTGTCGAGTTCTCTGAGTAAATATCTCTAAATATAGCGGTTTCCGCTCTTATGATGTACATCTTAGCCCCCTCCTCGCTTGCGGGTTGGGGTTCTTGTCCCTCATAACATCGGGAAGTGCTGTATAGCGGTTATCGCGCTTGATGTAATACAATCAAGGGCGCAGACCCTGCGCCCCTACAGGCTTTACGATTTGCTTACCGTTATATTTGGATATCTACTTTCAAAATCAAATGGAATTATCCATCTACAGCAGTTTGCGTAGTTAGGAGGTAACGGATAATTCCATTAATCTGTTAAAAGCTAATAGCTTCAAACCCTAGGAGAAAATCTGATTAAATTGCTATTTGGTACAATTATTTACTTAAACCATCATATCTATTCGGGTCTTTTTTCTCCTTTTTGTCTTTGGGATCTTTCTTAGGCTTTTTAGCTTCTTTATTACCTTTTTTTTCCTTAGACATCAGTTTTACCCAACTAGGTTTACTTGTTAAAGCTTACACATTTTGCTATTAGTAAATCAGGGCGTAGCTTACCTGATATCTTGTGAAAACAGCAAGGAAAGCATTCTACATTTACGCTACTAATTATTATGATACATTGCTATTTAATTTTATGATGAATTTGATTAACTATGATACAAAACTTTAGATACCCTTATTAACTTACAATTCCTTGTAGGTTGGGTGAAGCGACAGCGTAACCCAACATGAGATTACATAAATTAAGAGTTGTACTTCATTTAATTAACATTCCTAAATTTAGATTTTGAGTTTTATATTTGGTTTTATTATCTTCACTCCTTATATCAGTATAATCATATTTTATAATTTATTAGGTAATAATTAAATGACTACATCAGTAGATATTCTCATTCTTTCCAACGGACCAGGGGAAGTTACAACTTGGGTACGCCCTGTTGTCAAAGCCTTGAGAGAAGAATTAGGATATGATGTTTCTCAATTGAGAATTTCTGTAATATTATCACCTTGTCCTCATGCTAGTGGGAAAGAAGCCGATATAGCATTGAGTTATCCAGAGGTTGATAGAGTTCAAGCGCCTGAATATTTTTGGCAATTTTTATTATGGGGAAAAACCGCCCAAAATTGGGAATGGAGAAATAAAGGTGTAGTCATATTTTTGGGTGGTGACCAAGTTTTTCCGGTGATTCTTGGTAAAAAGTTAGGATATAAAACTCTAGTTTACGCAGAATGGGAAGCACGTTGGCACAATTTTATAGATAAATTTGCCATTATGAAAGCGCAAGTTGCGAAAAATGTCTCTTCTCAATATGCAGATAAATTTACTGTTGTTGGTGATTTGATGTTAGAAGCAGCAAAGGATGAAATAATTTCTAAAAGCGAAAATGAAGAATCCAAAATTGATATTATTGGACTTTTACCAGGTTCAAAAGCAGCAAAATTAACCCAAGGTGTACCTCTAACTTTAGCTATTGCTGAATATATCCATGCAAGAAGACCAGAAACAAAGTTTTTTATTCCTGTTGCACCGACTTTAGATTTACCAAGTTTAGCCAATTTTGCTAATCCTGAAAATAACCAATTTACCAAAGCTTTTAATTTTCAAGGTGCTAATTTAATAGATAATAATTTGGTGACTTCTACAGGTGTAATAGTAGAATTAAAACAAGAAAATCCCGCTTATCATTTATTATCTCAATGTTCTCTTTGTTTAACTACAGTTGGTGCAAATACCGCAGAATTAGGGGCGTTAGCTATACCAATGCTTGTATTATTACCCATGCAACAATTAGATGCTATGCGTTCTTGGGATGGTTTACCAGGCATATTAGCCAATTTACCGGGAGTAGGTTCTAGTTTTGCGAAAATCATTAATTGGTGGATGTTTAAACATAAGGGTTTATTAGCTTGGCCAAATATTTGGGCGCAGACAGAAATTGTCCCAGAATTAGTAGGGAATTTGCAACCAAAAGCAGTAGGAGAAATAGTTTTAGATTTGTTAGCAAATCCAGATAAATTAGAGAATATGCGGGATAAATTACGCAGTGTTAGAGGTGAATGTGGTGCTGCACAGAAGTTAGCAATTTTAGTAAAAGAAGAGTTATTATAGATTTAGATAAAAATGAGATTTTTCTAGAGATGAAAGCACCTGATAGTATTATTCAACTTGTTGAACATTTTCACTCTTCGATAGAATTGTATCGTATCGGGGGAATTAATGAAACACAAACTAGAATCGAATTTATTAATCCTTTCTTTGCGGCTTTAGGATGGGATATTGGCAATGAACGACAAATTTCTGATATTTATAAAGATGTTGTTCATGAAGATTCTTTAAAAATTAGTGATGCAAATAAAGCCAAAGCACCTGATTATAGTTTTCGGGTTGGGGGAGTCAGAAAGTTTTTTGTGGAAGCGAAAAAACCCGCTGTTAATGTGGGTCAAAATATGAGTGCAGCTTTTCAAGTAAGACGTTATGGATGGTCTGCAAAGTTAGCTTTAAGTATTTTAACAGATTTTGAAGAATTTGCAGTTTATGACTGTCGAATTATGCCAAATAAAAATGATTCAGCATCAGTAGCTAGAATCAAACATTTTAATTATACAGAATATATTGATCAATGGGAAGAGATTTATAATCTTTTTTCTAAAGAAGCTGTGTTAAATGGTTCGTTAGAAAGGTTTGCGGAAACTAAAGTCAAGGCTGGGATGACTGTTGATCAAAAATTCCTCCAAGAAATTGAAATTTGGCGAGAAAATCTAGCTACTAATATTGTTTGGCGAAATCCGCAAATTCAACAAAGAGAGTTAAATTTTGCTGTGCAAATGACAATTAATAGAATTGTCTTTTTACGCATTTGTGAAGATAGGGGAATTGAACCTTATCAACAGTTATATAATCTATTAAAGTTTGAAAATTTTTATCAAGAATTAGGGCGGTTATTTATTAATGCAGATTATCGCTATAACTCTGGTTTATTCCATTTTCAAAATGAAAAAGGGCGGGGAAATTCTGATGATTTTACTTTGAATTTAACCATAGATGATTCTATTTTAACATTAATTATTAGAAAACTCTATCCTCCAGAAAGTCCTTATGAGTTTTCTGTGATTCCTGTGGAAATTTTAGGACAAGTGTATGAACAATTTTTAGGAAAAGTCATTCAAATATCTGCAAGTCGTCAAGCAGTGATTGAAGATAAACCAGAAGTAAGAAAGGCTGGAGGTGTTTATTACACTCCTAGTTATATTGTTGATTATATTATTAAACAAACTATTGGTAAGGTTTTAGAAAATAAGAAACCAGAAAAAATCCAGGATATCACAATTCTTGATCCTGCTTGTGGTTCGGGTTCTTTTTTAATTGTGGCTTATCAATTTATTCTAGATTGGTATTTAGAACAATATCTGCAAAATCCCAAGAAATACAAAAATAAATTCTATCAAATTTCAGATCATCAATGGCGTTTAACTGCAAGTGAAAGAAAGCAGATTTTGTTAACTCATATTTATGGTGTTGATATTGATCAACAAGCGGTAGAAACAACTAAGTTATCTTTATTATTAAAGGTATTGGAAGGAGAATCAGGAGAAACAATTACCAGACAATTACAGCTATTTAAGGAAAGGGCTTTACCTGATTTAGATCATAATATTCAGTGTGGTAATACTTTGATAGATGGAGAATTTTATCAACATACTCAATTAAATCTTTTAGACGAAGATACGGCTTATAGAGTTAATATTTTTGACTGGAAATCAGCTTTTTCTGCTATTATGAAACGAGGTGGTTTTGATGTGGTTATTGGTAATCCTCCCTATATTAGAATTCAAGCTTTAAAAGAATGGGCTGCGTTAGAAGTTGAATTTTATAAACAACAGTATGTTTCTGCTAGTAAGGGAAATTATGATATTTATGTTGTCTTTGTAGAAAAGGGATTGGATTTATTAAGAAAAGATGGGCATTTAGGTTTTATTTTACCTCATAAGTTTTTTAATGCTCAATATGGAGAGTCTATCAGAAAGTTAATTTCTGAGGGTAAATATCTTAATAAAATAGTGCATTTTGGAGATCAACAAATCTTTCCCAAAGTCTCAACTTATACTTGTTTGCTTTTTTTGAAAAAATCACAACAATCTGATTTAGAAATGGAAAAAGTGATTGATTTAATAGACTGGAAAATAAACAATAATAGTCAAACAGGAATTATTAATCATTCATTAGTTTCAGGTTTAGAATGGAATTTTATTCTGGGGGAAGATGCTAAAATATTTACCAAATTACAACAAATTAAATCTACATTAGAAGATGTAACAGAGAGAATTTTTCAAGGAATTAAAACCAGTGCTGATAAAATATATATTGTAGAAGAATTATCACGGAAAGATAATTTAATTCAAGTTTTTTCTAAACAAAAACAAATAGCATATTGGTTAGAATCTAAGTTACTACATCCTTTAATCAAAGGTGGTGATAGTAAAAGATATTATTTATCTAAAACTAATAAGTTGATTATTTTTCCCTATATGCTTAAAAGTAATGGTTCAATGGAATTAATTTCTATGAATACCTTTGAAAGAGAATATCCTTTAACCTGGAATTATTTACTAGATAATAAAAATTATTTAGAAAGTAGAGAAAATAGTAAGATGTTAGGAGAAAATTGGTATGGATATAGTAGATTTCAGGCTTTAAATGTCATGGCTTTACCAAAAATATTTACTCCTGATATTGCTACAGGTTCATCATTTACATGGGATAAAACAGGGAAAATATTTTTTACAGGTGGTGTCGCTGGAGGATATGGAATTTTAGTAAAATCTAATTATTCATGGGAATACATTTTAGGGTTGTTAAATAGTAAAGTCCTAGAATTTTATCTCAAAAAATCATCTACTTCTATGAGAGGTGGTTACTACAGTTTTGAATCTCGGTTTATTCGTAATCTTCCTATTAAAGTGATTGATAATTCTCAAATTGCAGAGAAGACAAAACATGATTTAATTGTTAATTTAGTACAACAAATGCTTTCTCTGCATGAAAAAATCAATGAGGTAAATACACCCCCAGAAAAAAAAATGATTCAGCAACAAATTCAAGCAACTGATAGACAAATCAATCAATTAGTTTATGAACTCTATGAATTAAATAATACGGAAATAACTATGATTGAAATTACATGAATTTACTCTTCTTCTTGTCTGCGTCCTAGTTCATACACACCAACACCCATACAAGCAAGTATCCCCATGCTAATTCCCCAACTATTACCTAAACTAATATCTAGAAGCCAGTTAGATAAACTACCAAAGATCAAAAAAGGGATAATGCTAAATAATGAAGCATAGAAGAAATTTTGGGCTTCTCTGGCTTTGCGTGTTTTTTCAAATTCTGATTCACTGCTATAGAGGGAACGTTCTGCAAAATTAAACCAGCGGTTGAGTTGTGTCGTTACCCATTCCCTGGTTTGGGAAAAACCCACATATAATGCTAAAGCCCATAAACAAGCTCCAGCGATCGCAATTTTATCTATTTCCAAGCGAAAAGGCAATATGTCAAACATGGCATCGGTTAACTCTCTAACTGCTAATTTTAGCTTTTATCTGCTGCTAAATCGCACTATAGGGAGATTTTTGTTTAAAGGTTAGAAAATTATCACCTTGCGTAAAGTATAGTTATTATTGATGCTTATACTGAGAATGTGTATTTCAACCATGAACAATGTACAATTGACAATTACCTCTCTTGGTCAGCAAGAGAATGGGAAAATCGGAAACTTTGATCTTTTTGCTCTTTAAAAGGGGTAGGCTGTAAACCTTAAATGGATCAATTATCAATTGATAAGGAATCCCCTTTTTGCTCTTTCACCTCTATGTTTTCAGGAGTCTATATTGTATGAATGAATCTAAAAAAGCCTATGTTCTCAAGCTCTATGTAGCAGGAAATACTCCTAATTCAATGCGGGCTTTAAAAACCCTCAAAAATATCTTAGAAGAAGAATTTCAAGGAATTTATGCCTTAAAAGTCATTGATGTCCTGAAGAACCCCCAATTAGCCGAAGAAGATAAAATACTTGCCACGCCAACACTCTCAAAAATTTTGCCCCCTCCTGTACGGAAAATCATTGGTGATTTAACAGATAGAGAAAGAGTATTAATTGGGTTAGATCTGCTTTATGAAGAATTGAATGAAGAATATGGGCAAGAATAATCCAAAATGCAGGAGCTAAAAAATAACATAGCAAGAGTAAAATCGTAGCTTTAGCTATTGTTTCATAGGAATTTTGGAATTTATTTACTGGCAATTTGGTATATTTATTTAGTTATTAAAAATAATTAAAAACTTTCTTGATTTTAAAACCCAAGGTTGAATATCCATACTAGATAAATCATGACAAAAAAAGAGCAAATTGAACAAAAAAAAATACCTATTGGTGTCGAAAAAATTCGCACAATGATTGAGGGCTTTGACGATATTAGTCATGGCGGTTTGCCTGTGGGTAGAACTACTTTAGTTAGTGGAACTTCTGGAACAGGCAAAACTTTATTATCACTACAATTCCTTTACAATGGCATCACTTACTTTGATGAACCAGGAGTATTTGTTACCTTTGAAGAATCACCCAGTGACATTATTAAAAATGCCCATATTTTTGATTGGAATTTACAACGTTTAATTGATGAAGGTAAATTATTTATTCTCGACGCATCTCCTGATCCTGAAGGTCAAGATATCGTAGGTAATTTTGATTTATCTGCCTTGATTGAACGTTTACAATATGCCATCCGTAAATACAAAGCTAAACGGGTTTCCATTGATTCCATGACAGCCATATTTCAACAATATGAAGCTATCGGAGTAGTGCGGCGAGAAATTTTTCGGTTAGTAGCCCGGCTGAAACTATTGAATGTCACCACCATCATTACCACTGAACGGGGTGAAGAATATGGACCAGTAGCATCTTTTGGAGTTGAAGAATTTGTTTCTGATAATGTGGTAATTTCTCGTAACGTCTTAGAAGGAGAACGTCGCCGACGAACTATTGAAATCCTCAAATTACGGGGAACAACTCACATGAAAGGCGAATATCCCTTCACAATTAGCAATGCAGGAGTTAATATATTCCCCCTGGGAGCAATGCGTTTAACACAACGATCTTCTAATGTGCGCGTATCTTCTGGAGTGACAATCCTAGATGAAATGTGTGGGGGTGGTTTCTTTAAAGATTCGATTATTTTAGCCACAGGAGCTACAGGAACTGGTAAAACTTTATTAGTTAGTAAGTTTATCCAAAATGGGTGCATTAATGGTGAACGAGCCATATTATTTGCTTATGAAGAATCTCGCGCCCAACTTTCACGGAATGCTTCTTCCTGGGGGATTGATTTTGAAGAATTAGAACATCAAGGATTACTAAAAATCATTTGTACCTATCCTGAATCAACTGGTTTAGAAGATCACTTACAAATTATTAAATCAGAAATCTCCCATTTCAAACCTGCCCGCATTGCCATTGATTCACTTTCTGCCATGGCTAGAGGTGTTAGTAATAACGCTTTTCGTCAATTTGTGATTGGTGTCACAGGTTATGCTAAACAAGAAGAAATTACTGGTTTCTTCACCAATACCACAGACCAATTCCTAGGTTCTAATTCCATTACCGAATCACATATTTCCACGATTACAGATACAATTTTGATGTTACAATATGTAGAAATTCGGGGAGAAATGTCGCGGGCAATTAACGTATTTAAAATGCGCGGCTCGTGGCACGATAAAGGAATTCGTGAATATAATATTACGGCAGATGGACCTGATATCAAAGATTCATTCCGTAATTATGAGCGAATTATTAGTGGGGCGCCTACCCGCGTTAGCATAGACGAAAAGGCAGAACTTTCGCGGATTGTCAAACGTTTTGAAGACAAATCGAGTTCTGATGTTTAAAATTCAGGTATACTGCGATATTCCTGCCTAAATCTCTGGCTTGCGCCACGCTATCGCGATCAGACCGTGCTATATTTTGTAATGAAGACAAGTATTCTACCGCTTAATTAATATTGTTTTGTGTGAGGGGATGCGGTGAAAGGACAGCAATTATTCCATTGTTTCTTACCTAGTGTTACAGCAGCAGTATTAACAACTCAGCCCGCTTGGGCTAGTGTTATTAAAGTAAGTGAGTTAAAGCTAAAGTCTTCTCCTAGTGTATTAATTTCTACCGACAGTAGAAATTTATTCACAGACCATAGCTTACTACCCCAGAGTAAAGTTAAAAGTAACCCAGGATTATTACCTGCTAGTTATTTTAATCAAGCTAATATCAAGCCTTTTGGCAACCACCCTCTACCTGTAATCATGGCTAATAATTATCTCAGCCTTGAAGGTAAAGAAATATCCAGAAAAGATGAAAGTAGATTTGTCAGTTTTGCTGATTTATCAAATTCAAATAATTATTTACTGTTAGCCAGTAATTCCAAATCAAGCAATTTAAGTAACTCTGATCAAAAATTTATCAATGGTGATGTTGAAGTGGCAAAGTTACTAGAATCTAGTAATTGTTCACAGTCACAGCCAAAAAGTCAAGCAGCTTTGCTTATGGCTTCTAACACCTGCTTACCTCAAAATACTAAGGGTTGGATAGCACAAACAACTGTTCCTACTACCTCAGAAACTACTACACCTCCGCCGGCGGAGGATGTAAAACCTGCACCACCTAGTCAGTCCGTAGAGTTCCCTAATGTTCCTAATGATTTGAATCCTAGTCCTAATCCGCTGTTATATCCAACACAAGCAGAAGAAGTAAAAGTTCAAGGAACTCAACCAATTAGTTTATCACAGGCTCTGGAACTGGCTAAACGGAATAATAATGATTTACAGGTTTCTCTATTACAACTGGAACGCAGTAAATCAATCTTACGTGAAGCCCAAGCGGCTTTCTTACCTAGTGTAGATCTGAGTGCTGATATTACAAATAGTCGCAGTGTTGGTAGTACACTAGGGGTTGACCAAGCTAGGAATAATAATCCTTCAGCAGATATACCTGATGCTCCCTCCAATACGGCATTCAGTGGAACTGCACAGATAAGATATGATCTTTACACCTCTGGTAGACGTAACGGAGCTATTAAAGAAGCCCAAGAACGGATACGTAAACAAGAGTTGGATGTGGAAAGACAATCTGAGGAAATTCGCCTAAATGTAGCAACGCAATATTATAATTTGCAACAAGCTGATGAAAATGTCAGAATTTCTCAGTCAGCGGTCACAAATGCTCAAGCCAGTTTGAAGGATGCAGTGGCTTTAGAACGGGCTGGTGTGGGGACACGTTTCGATGTGTTGCGATCGCAAGTAAATTTAGCTAACTCCCAACAGGACTTAACTAGTGCCTTGTCTCAACAACAAATTGCCCGTCGCAGGTTAGCACCATTGTTAAATTTGCCCCAGTCAGTGAGTATTAGTGCTGGTGATCCTGTAAAGTTAGCCGGTTTGTGGCAGTATCCCGTAGAACAAAGTATTGTTTTAGCTTATCAAAATCGTCCTGAACTACAACAAAGTTTAGCAGATCGCAACATTAGTGAAGCTCAAAGAAAACAGGCTTTAGCATCTTTGGGTCCTCAGGTGAGCTTAGTCGGTAGGTATAACCTGTTAGATCAGTTTGATGATGGAACAAGCGTCAGCGATGGTTATTCCTTAGCAGTACAAGCCACCCTCAATTTATATGATGGGGGAGCAGCAAAAGCCAGAGCAGCCCAATTTAAAACTGATATTGCAATCAGCGAAAATCGGTTTTCTGAACAAAAAAACCAAATCCGCTTCCAAGTAGAACAAGCATACTCTACTCAGGCATCAAATTTGGAGAATGTGCAAACTTCTAACGTCGCTTTAGAACAAGCTAAAGAGTCTCTGCGGTTAGCGCGGTTAAGATTCCAAGCAGGTGTAGGGACTCAAACTGATGTAATTAACGCATTAAATGACCTCACCCGTTCTGAAGGTAATCGCGTCAAAGCAATTTTAGATTACAACCGTGCTTTAACAGAATTACAAAGATATGTAACATCCAGAGGTTTGAATCAATTACAGGAGTCAGGAGTAAAGTAAGAGGCAGGGGGCAGGGGGCAGGGAGCAGGGGAGGCAGGGGAGGCAGAGGGGAGCCGAGGGAAATATTTTTATTTATTCTTCCCAGTTCCCAATACCCAGTTCCCAATACCCAGTTCCCAATGTTGTAAAATAGGTTTCAAATCCTGGTTTAGTCAAAAACTCATGACTACAGTTACATCACAAGAGATTGCAAAATTTCGCTCTCATTTGGTAGATGATCCTCAAGCAATGGAAGCATTAGACTTGATAGAGGATTGCGATGGAGATTTAGAAGATGCGGTAATGACACTGGCCATTCGGGCTGGACAAGAACCAGAACAAACAAATTCCGAATGGTTAGATGCTTTAGCCAAAAAATGGCGAGCTGCAATTTGTGAACAAGAATATCGAGAAGACTTGTTAAATGGGTCAATTCAAGGGATGATAGTACATCTAAGGACAATACCGAGTTTTCCCAAAAGTCTGGCTACACCCGTTTTAATTTATATTCTTAAACAAGGTGTGAATAATTTTTGTGAGCCTTTGGATTTGCTAAAGTCACATTAATCCTGAATTTTAAAATTGATGAATTATCTTGTTGCTGTATTATCAGATCGCATCCAGGCCGAAGCCGCTGATTTAGCCTTAGAAAAAGAAGGGATAAATGGCACTATTCTCGGTAGAGGATACAAAAGTGCTGACGAGTTTGGTTTAATTGATCCCAAAGAACAGGCGAAAAAACAAGTAAAATTAATGGCGATTTGGTTAGTCCCATTTGGCTTTTTTGCTGGTTTTACATTCAGTTTCATCACTGGTTTAGATACTTTCGCTTGGGCTGGAGAAATTGGAAATCATGTAGTTGGCGGAATTTTGGGTGCTGGTAGTGGTGCAATGGGTAGTGTGTTTGTCGGTGGTGGCGTGGGTTTATTTGAGGGTGGTGGTGATGCTTTACCCTATCGCAATCGCTTAGATGCAGGTAAGTATTTAATTGTGGTGCAGGGTTCAGAAAATCTTACCCGTCAAGCTACTCGCATCATCCGCCAGTTTGAACCAGAAAATATCCAAGGTTATGCAGAAACTAATTGATAATTGACAATTGACAATTGACAATTGACAATTGGTAATTTCCTTCTTCCTTCTTTATTTTTTCTGAACTCCTGAACTCCGAACTCCGAACTCCTATAATTCCATGCTACCTAGAGAAGAACTTTTAAAAGGTGTTGAAAACCGCGATACTGTCGCCCGTGTAATTGATCAAG
>JANMGZ010000309.1:0-5224 GCA_031374905.1 Dolichospermum sp. OTE_70_metabat_362_sub | reverse complement strand
AATTTTTATAGGTATGGCTCCTGGTGTGGGTAAAACCTACAGAATGCTAGAGGAAGCACATCAACTTAAACAAGATGGTATTGATGTTGTCATTGGCGTTTTAGAAACTCATGGACGCAAAGACACGGCTGCAAAAGCCAGAGAATTGGAGGTAGTTCCTAAAAAAGTCAGTATTCACAAAAATATCAACCTGGAAGAAATGGACACAGAGGGAATTTTAAAACGTTCTCCTCAACTGGTCTTAGTTGATGAATTAGCTCATACAAATGTACCTGGTTCACTTAGGGAAAAACGCTATCAAGATGTAGAATTAATTTTAGCAGCCGGCATAGATGTTTATTCTACTGTCAATATTCAACATTTGGAAAGTTTGAATGATGTAGTAGCCAGAATTACAGGTGTTGTGGTGCGGGAACGTATTCCGGATCTTCTCTTAGATGAAGCTAATGCTGTTATTGTTATTGATGTCACTCCAGAAACTTTAGAAGAGCGTTTACGGGAAGGGAAAATTTATGCCCCTGATAAAATTCAGCAATCTTTAGAAAACTTTTTTCAGCGTCGGAATCTGATTGCTTTGCGAGAATTAGCATTAAGAGAAGTCGCAGATACTGTTGAAGAAGAAGCAAATACTTCTATTTCTATTGGACACAGTTGTAATATCCACGAACGAGTTTTGGTATGTATATCTACTTATCCAAATTCGATTCAATTATTACGGCGTGGAGCGCGACTTGCCAGTTATATGAATGCTAAATTGTATACTGTATTTATCGCCAATCCTGAACGGTTTCTCAGCAAAATAGAAAGTTTACATATTGATACTTGTGAGAAACTTTGTCAGGAATTTGCTGGTGAATTTATTCATGTTAAAAGTAATAATACTCCTCAAGCGATCGCTCAAGTTGCGGCAACTCATCATATCACCCAAATAGTTATCGGTGAAAGTCAACAACCTCGATGGAAAATATTTTTTAAAAGCTCTTTTACCCAACGCTTGCTAGAACTAATCAGAGATCAACACATAGATTTACACATTATCGCCACAGAGAAATAAATTTTAATATATATGCAGTGTAAAATTTCATCACAAAACTATGCCATCAAAGGCTTTTACTCCTGAATTATGCTATATGATGGTAGTGAATATTAAGGGTGATTTTACCAAACATTAACCTAAAAAGCCGAATATACTCATTATCATTAATTAGCAAGCTAACATCGAGGTATAATATATGTTTAGTAAAATTTTAGTTGCAGTAGATCGCTCAGAAATAAGCAGAAAAGTTTTTGAACAAGCTTTATCTTTAGCCAAGATCACATCTGCAAATTTAATGTTATTGCACGTTTTATCACAAGAAGAAGAAGGCAGTCCAGAGGCACTGGTTTTCCCGAATATTGACTACTATCCTGGTTGGAATGAGCAAAGTTTTAAATTATACCAAGAGCATTGGGAAAAATTTAAAAACGAAGGTTTGCAAATGTTACAGTCATGGAGCGCCCAAGCTAACAAATCTGGTATTAACACGGAATTTACGCAAAATTCTGGTAATCCAGGACGAATGATTTGTGAATTAGCCACCGATTGGAATGCTGACTTAATTATTGTGGGACGACGGGGACGTTCTGGACTAGCAGAATTTTTTCTTGGTAGTGTGAGTAACTATGTTTTACATCATGCACCTTGTTCAGTGCAGATTGTTCATCTTCCCTTTACTTCTAAAGCGACAAAGGTTTCTTCAGAAACTACCACTTTTAGTAATTAAGGCAACTTGGGTTAAACAACGTGGAAAATTTTGCCAATATCGCACCAATTATCTGTAAAGGTGCAGATTGGTCTGCTAATATTGGCATGGATCAAACTTCAAATATAGTAAATGTCGGCCTAATCATAACTTTCTTGGTTGCAAAAATCTGTTAATCTAGCTGTATTAAAAATTAGCACAATAGTTAATGGAAATTAGTAATTTATTTCAAGCTGGTGGCGTAGTTATGTGGCCACTGCTATTTTTTTCCGTTTTAGGAATCGCTCTTATTATCGAACGAATTACCTTTTGGATAGGAATTAGTGGCCGTCAAAATCGCGTAGTCAAGAACGTGCTAAGTTTTTATCGTCAAGGCAATATAGTTACGTCTTTGGACATCCTACACAAAAATGTTGATTTACCCATTGCGCGAATTTTTTTAGCGGCTTTAGAATTGGAAGAACCCAACCCAGAAGAATTTCGCTTGGCTTTAGAAAGTGAAGCCCAGGCAGAAATCCCTTTATTGAAAAGGTTTCAAAACATTTTTGATACAATTATTGGTTTAGCCCCCTTGTTAGGACTGCTAGGTACAGTTTTGGGCTTAATTACCTCCTTTGCATCATTAAATATTGGTGATGTCGGTGGTACAAAAACCGCCGGTGTCACATCCGGAATTAGTGAAGCCTTAGTATCCACAGCATCAGGATTGATTGTAGCTATTATTACTCTGTTTTTTGCTAATACCTTTCGCGGGATGTATTTGCGGCAAATTGCTTGGATTCAAGAATATGGTGGTCAGTTAGAATTACTTTATCGTCGTCATTATGAAAGAGGGGATAGTTACCATGCGTCTACCAGATGAGCCTGATTTACCCGCCCAGATTAATATTGTGCCGATGATTGATGTCATATTTGCCATTTTGACATTTTTCATTATGTCTACATTATTTTTACATCGTTCTGAAGGTTTACCCGTTAATTTACCCAAAGCTGCGACAGCAAAAGCCCAATCATCAGCCGCACCAATTACTGTAACCATAGACTCAATAGGCAATCTGAGTTTAAACCGCCAACCCGTAACCTTTGATACTTTGCCCACAGAAATACAGCAATTAATGGGGAAAAATACGGAAGTGGTAGTAATTATCAATGCTGATCAAAGCGTCTCTCATGGTCAAGTAGTGGGGGTGATGGATCGGGTGCGTCAGGTAAAAGGAGCAAAATTAGCGATAGCTACTCAAACACCTTAATTTATGCGTTCTTTCTTCTCCCTGACTCGGTGACTCCTTCTTTCAACCCTATTCATTACCTAATTTACGTTGTAATTGTTTGAGACGTTGATATATTTCTGGCAAGCGGCTATAAACTGCGGATACTTTTAGGTATAGTTTGTGGGGTATGGCTGGACTCCCTGAAACAATATCTCCGGGTGCGACATCGCTGTGAATACCGGCTTGAGCCGAGGCGATCGCTCCATCTCCAATTTTCACTTGATTGGCAATTCCCACTTGTCCCGCTAAAATTACTCGATTTCCTACCTTTACGCCTCCAGCCATCCCTACTTGACCAGCTAGGGCGCAACCAGAACCAATTTGGCTGCCATGTCCTATCTGGACTAAATTATCAATTTTGGTATTTTTGCCAACTCTGGTTTCTCCGACTGCGGGACGGTCAATGGCTGTATTACATCCTACTTCTACCCCATCTTCTAAAACCGTATAACCCGACTGTTCCATTTTTAACCAACCAGTGCGGGTTGGCACAAAGCCAAAGCCTTCTGCACCAATCACAGCACCGCTATGAATGACGCAATCTGCACCGATTTGAGTCCGTTCATGGATAGTGCAGTTAGCGTGTAAGGTAGTGCGATCGCCTATTTTCGCTGCTGGGTAAATTACCACATTGGGATGAATTATCGCATCATTGCCAATTTCTACATCGGGAGAAATCACAACATGAGCGCCAATATAAACATCTTTACCGATTTTAGCGGTGGGGTGAATGACTGCGCTGGGGTGAATTTCGGGACTGGGACGGTAGGGTTGGTAAAAAAGAGCGATCGCTTTTGCAAACAACAATCTTGGTTCTTTCGTTGTTAACCAAGCAATTCCCTTTTCTGTGGCTTGAAGTTGCAATTTTTCATCTGGGGGTAAAATTACAGCACTTGCACTAGTAGAATTAAGCAAGGAAGCAAATTTAGAGCTTTCTATATAGCTGAGAGTTCCAGATGTGGCTTCGTCTATGGCTGCAACTCCAGTAATTTCTAAATCAATGTCAAGGCTGGTTTGGGTGACATAATCACTAAGCTGGTTGAGGATTTCGCTAAATTTCATACTGATTTACTAACACGATTTATAGATTTTTGTCTCACGCAGAGGCGCAGAGGCGCAGAGAGGGAAGTTAATTATCTGCTGTTGATTTTGTCATGGATTGACCGGCTAAGTAGGCTGTTGTCCATGCACTTTGGAAGTTAAAGCCACCTGTGATACCATCAATATCTAATATTTCTCCTGCAAAATGCAAGCCGGGGACTATTTTACTTTCCATTGTTTTGAAGTTCACTTCTTTAAGATTGACTCCTCCACAGGTGACAAATTCTTCTTTAAATGCACCTTTACCTGTAATTAGGTATTCTCCTTGGGAGATTTCTAGGACTAGCTGATTTAAGGTTTTGTTAGATATGGTTGCCCAACGGTCTTCTGTGGTAATATTGGCGCGGGTAATAATATATTGCCAAAGCCGATGCGGTAAGTCTACACCACGATGTAAGGCGATCGCTTTTTGTCCCCATTCGGCTTTGACTGTTAAAAGTTTTTGTCTAACTTCTTCTTGTGATAAATCTGGTAACCAATTGATCAATAATTTATGTTGATAGCGGTTTTCATTGAGAATTCTCGCACCCCAAGCTGAAAGTTTCAAGACTGCTGGACCACTCACACCCCAATGGGTAATTAACAATGGTCCTGTTTGTTGTAATGGGGTTTTACCAGTGTTTGATAACCGCAGATTTACAGAATTAACACTAATTCCCGCTAGTTCCCGCAGTTGAGGATCTGCAATATTAAAGGTAAAGAGAGAAGGTACAGGAGGTTGGATATCATGACCTAATTCTCTAGCAATTTTATAACCTGCTAAACTGCTACCTGTAGCTAAAAGTAAGCGATGACATTTTTTAGTTTCTCCCGATTTGAGGAGAATTTCAAACCCCCCATTTTTGCGAGTGACAGCCGTAACAGGTGTTCCAATACAAAGTTCTATTTTGGCATCAAAAGCCGCCTTAATTAAACATTCAGCAATAGTTTCCGCCCGATCTGTAATGGGGAACATCCGGCCATCAGCTTCTGTTTTTACATTCACGCCATGTGCCGTAAACCAAGCTATGGTATCTAAAGGTTGAAACCGGGTAAATGCACCCAACAGGGCTTTACCACCTCGAGGATAATTCTGGACTAAAGTTTTTGGTTCAAAACAAGCATGAGTAA
>JANMGZ010000274.1:0-2457 GCA_031374905.1 Dolichospermum sp. OTE_70_metabat_362_sub | reverse complement strand
CGAAAGTGAAGCAATGCTGAAAGAAATCGAGGCTCAACATGGGTTACTCACAGAACGAGCGCGAGGAATTTTTTCGTTTTCCTATCTAGCATTTCAAGAATACTTCACCGCTCGAAAAATTGTGGCCAGTGATAATCTCCGGGCATTAGAACAAGCATTAAAAGGATTGGTAGGTCACATCACTGATCCGCACTGGCGCGAAGTTTTTTTTATTAACTTCTACTATGTTGCGAAGTGCAGATTCTCTGGTGCAGTTGATGAAGCAGCAAATTGATGTGTTAGTCAGTCAAGACCCCTATCTGCAAGAATTTTTGATGTGGTCTAGCCAAAAATCTCCAACAGTTCCCACAAGTCCCAATGTTGCAACATCACGAGCGTTTTACCTTGCCCTTGCCAAGTCACCCCGAACAGCGGCTCAGTTAGCTTTAGCCAGCACCCTCGACGAGGGGATGTTTTTAGATGCAGCCTTGGATAGTTTGCTGCTAGAGTCGGCGATTGATTATAGTCAAGACTTCGCTTATGCCCATGCCTGTAGCGAAGCACTTAACAACATTTTGGTGATGGTTCTGGATGCTGGTTTTTATAAGTCTCTACAACAACTCAAAGACCAATTACCATCTTCAAGTCAAAACCGGGAAAGGCTTCAGGAATGGTGGCAGAAAAACTATTCAGCCTGGGTAAAACGGTTGAAAGATGCCATTGCTACGCAGCACTTCGCTATCGCTGATCACCGAAATATTGACCATCACTGGCAGTTTAGCACTAAGCAAAAGCAAGTCCTGGAAAGCTATTACAATGCCAATCAACTCCTAGTCGATTGCTTGAATAGTAACTGCGAAGTCACAACGGCAATTCGAGAGAAAATTGAAGCGACATTGCTAGTTCCTCCACAGGAACTGAAAAATCAGGAATGGCAAGAGTATTCAGAAAAGACTTAGCCTGTTTGTGCCGGGTTTTAACACGTATGCTCTTTGACTAAATTTTGTCATCCTAATTTAGTACACGACGACGTAAGTAAACCAACTATTCCAAATCGCTAAAAAGCTTACTCTGTATTCATTTTTAATTTTTAATTCCGCCTTGCGGTACTAGTTTTTATTACGTTTTGTATCGTATTCAACCATTTCAATCAATTCAATCCATAAATAAACCAACAGCCTGTCAAGATTACTTTTGAAATGGAGTCGTTTATTTGACTCAAGTCAGCAGTTCTCACATTAAAGCAGGAGCAGACTATGAGCTTAGAAGATAAAATCAAAGCAACCGCCAAAAATATTGAAGGTAAAGTTCAAGAAGCAGTAGGTGATCTGACTGGAGATCCTAAAGATCAAGCAAAAGGTAAAGCAAAACAGGCAGAAGCAGCAGTTAAACACACTGTTGAAAATGTGAAGGATACAGTTAAAAAGACCATCGACTAATACCATTTCTTTCTGAAGCTGCGTTCAATAAATTTGTTAAGGAAGTTCGACACAAACTTAACACAGATTATCCTTTTGGCACAGCCATAAGTGCGCCGCGCCAGCTATTCAGAAAATTGGTAAAAGAGGTTGTTTGAAAAGTTGGAAAAGGTATAGATCATTTTCCAGAAAGTTTAGGTAGTGAATAGGCTATTTAGACTTTCTAGATTTTCTAACTTGATCCGCATAATTAATAGATAAACAGGCATTGTTTGAGCAATTAAGTAACAATTGAAAATTAACATGATTTCACTTCGCCAAGTCCGTAAGTTTCTGCTAACGATTAGTCTGGTTGCATTCATTTCAACTACCATAGCTTTTAGCTTTGCGTCTGAAAATAGTTTGGCTGCAACTTCACTTATACAAAGAATTAACCAACCACAAACTCAAATTGCCACAATAATTAATCAAGCAGAGGCGGTTGCGAAGAATATTGAAGGAAAAACTCAAGAAGCGATTGGCAATATCACTGGCAATCCTAAAGATCAAGTGATGGGAAAAGCCAAGCAAATAGAAAGTCAGGCTCGTAATGTGGCAGAAGATGTGAAAGACGGCATGAGTTTGCAAGGAAGAGTAAAGGCTGTAACAAAAAATCTTGAGGGCAAGGTACAAGAAACAGTTGGCAATATGACGGGCAATCCTAAAGATCAAGCGATGGGAAAAGCTAAACAAGTAGAAAGTCAGGCTCGTAATGTACTCGAAGATATGAAAGATAAAGGTCGAAATATGCTCAATTAAGGCATTTATAGCGGTTCCTAATCTAATGAGGTACAAATTTATCTGCGTCCATCTGCGGTTAATTCTTTCTGTACCTCACTTGAATGGGAATTACTATATTAAGCGCGGTTAAAAAAATTAATTCCGCTGACTCTTAAATTCTCACCAAAAGGTTTTAGTTACTATGAACATTATTGCTTGGATTGTATTAGGTTTAATTGCAGGTGCGATCGCTAAAGCAATTGACCCGGCTGCTAGAGGAAGCGGCATTGTGGGAACTTTG
>JANMGZ010000208.1:0-2376 GCA_031374905.1 Dolichospermum sp. OTE_70_metabat_362_sub | reverse complement strand
AAGGCTTCACCGCTCAGTTTAAGTAAAACCCGTCGGTAATTCGTTCCCATGAAGTTCCGCTTTATCAAAAAAGTTGCAATTGCCTCCAACCTAAGATAGCAGTACAATGACCATCTGTGTCTAGTTAGGTTGTCCGCTATTTAAATAAAGTAGTAACTTGTTCCCTTTCTGCTGGTTGTATTTGCTGCTGCTAAGGTAAACTAGCGATACTTCCGGTTAGCTTCGTTATAGTATTTCTTATAATTAACAAAAAATTGATCTGTAACCCGCGTCTACTTTGAAATCCAGAATTTTTTCTTGATCGGGCTTTATTCTCAAATCCTATCCTCTTCCCTGCTCCCTGTTGAAAAACTCTAATTTTCAAATTAGATGAAGTTTATTTAGACTTATTTCCCTAAATTTCACTAAAATAGGAGCAATCAATAGTATTTTTGAAAAAAATAACCCTAAGCAGATCTTTATTCAACAATATTGCATTTACTATGATAACTTCTTCAAAAACCTGGATTTGGCAAGATTTTCCGATTAACTACCAAACTCAGGGTGATACTGGTAATGCCGTAATTCTCATCCATGGATTTGGAGCATCATGGTTACATTGGCGTAAAAATATTCCAGCTTTAGCTGCTAATTGCCGGGTTTATGCGATTGATCTAATTGGCTTTGGAAGTTCAGCTAAACCCAAACCGGGGGACAAAATTACTTATACATTAGAAACTTGGGGACAACAAGTAGCTGATTTTTGTCGGGAAGTGGTAGGTGAACCTGCGTTTCTAGTAGGAAATTCTATTGGTTGTATTGTCGCTATGCAAGCCGCGGTAATTAGCCCGGATATGGCTTTGGGAATTGCTTTGCTTAACTGTTCTTTGCGGTTATTACATGATCGTAAACGCGTAACTTTACCCTGGTTAAAGCGATTTGGTGCGCCAATTCTGCAAAACTTTTTGGCAATTAAACCAGTAGGTGATTTCTTCTTTAGTCAATTGGCTCAACCAAAAACAGTGAAAAAGATTCTTTTACAGGCTTATGCTAACGGGGAAACCGTAACAGATGAGTTAGTTGATATTTTGATGACACCGGCAAAAGATCCTGGCGCTGCGGCTGTATTTTTGGCTTTTACTGCTTATTCCAGTGGTCCTTTACCGGAAGACTTATTACCTATACTATCCTGTCCAGTGATTATTTTATGGGGAACGGCTGACCCTTGGGAACCTCTTAATTTAGGTAGGGAGTTAGCCGATTTTCCCCAAGTTCAAAAGTTTATTCCTTTAGAAGGTGTGGGACATTGTCCTCAAGATGAAGCTCCTGATTTAGTAAATCCGATTTTACTGGATTGGATTGATGAGTTACTAAGTAGAAGGTATTAGGGAAGAAATAAGAGGGTAGATGAGCTTCATATTTGATAATTAGCTACCATACCAACTCCCAGCTTTTTTAGGTTTATAATATCCATCACCTTTATCATCTCCATTATCTCCATCATCTCCATCATCTTTATCACCTCGTTTTCCGCCAGCTAGAAGCTGCTGTTCTTCTATGGATAATTCCACAAATAAATTAGATGGGATATTTTGATTTGACATAAATAATTATTGACCTCAATTGTTTTATTAGGTGTCATACACCCATGCTTACTTTATAAAGGTGTTCTCGATCAGTGTAATCATTCTCTAGTTATAAACTAATAGTTATAATTTCTATTGTTGGACTCATATATATTTAATCTTTTTCTATCAAAAAAAACTCACTCAAAAACTGATTATTTTTGAATGAGCTATATGAGTATTAAAATCTAAATAAATTTGGTTAACTTATTACCAGCGACGGCGGGGTCTCCAGCCCCAACCACCACCCCAGCGACGGCGGGGGAATCCCCAGCCACCACCACCCCCACCACCACCAGAGAGAAGTTGCTGTTCTTCTAGGGATAGTTCTACAACTAAATCAGATGGAATATTTTGAGATGACATATTTTGGTTTGACATAATAATTGTTAACCTCAATTAATTTTTTATTAGGTTTCGGACAACCATACTTCTTTTATAAAGATATTTTTGACTAATTTAATGATGCTATAGTTATAAATATTAGTAGATAATTTATATCTTTTGATGAAAATAAACTTATTTATTTTTATCAAAAGACAGGCTACTGCAATTTTAAAGCCTCATCTAAAAAAAGGAGAGAGGAGAAAGTTAAGCCCGAATTTTCGCAGGGTTCTATCTTTATTTCTCTGAGGTAGAAATGTAGACATTTACAAATCAGAGACTAAGATACTGGTTAATATCAAGGAATTTATCTGGAAATTTCTCCTCACCCTATAATGACAATGTTGAAAAACTAAGACTATCAAAGATAGTCCACTTAGATATTTTG
>JANMGZ010000186.1:0-7487 GCA_031374905.1 Dolichospermum sp. OTE_70_metabat_362_sub | reverse complement strand
AAAAGATTCATATTATTTTACTAATTCAGTTTTTCAAGTTTTGTAATTAACAATTCTAGATTTTAGATTGATTGTTTAATTTTTAAGCAAGTGTTGTTAAGCCATTTAAGTAGTCTTGTAACTGACGAAAATGATCGTGAGACATATCTGGTTTTGGTAGAGAACTAGGAGGAAAAGCTTCAATTTCTATGACTTCTAAGGGATCTTTTATCGTCATTTTTCCTTGAACTTCTACTTCAACAGCAATACAGATAGAATGAATGCGAGGATCACGATTTGGTGAGGAGTAAACCCCAACTAAACGGCGAATTGTGACTACTTCTAGCCCTGTTTCCTCCATTAACTCTCGACGGACTGCGTTAGGAACATCTTCTCCCCAATCCACCATACCACCAGGCAATGACCAACGGCCATCATCCTTTCTTCTAATGAGAACAATCTGACCATCAGGTAAAACAGGGATAATACTTGTACCAGTAATGGGGTGACGGAATATAATACCCAGTACCGTTTGTCCAAAGTGCCATAAGCCCCGTGTGGACTGAATCATTGATGTAAAAAAAGCGAGAATGTTCAAGTTTAAATTGCTTTGTTGTATTCTATATATTTATATTTTTACAGCGGGTTGCGTAGTTAGGAGGTACAAAATCTAAATACCTATACACAAAGCTAGTTTTACTCCTGACTCCTGACTCCTGACTCCTGACTCCTGCTGTAATTCAATGATGTTGTTTCCGCAATCTGGAAAATTATTTCTTCTAATGTCCGTAATAATTCTTGTTCATTATATGGCTTAGAAAAATAGGCTTTTGCCCCTAATTGCATAGCTAACTGCCGATGCTTACTACTACTACGGGAAGTTAACATAGCTACAGGAATATTTCTCAACTCTGTATTGTTGTTAATTCGCTCTAAAAAGCTATAACCATCAATGCGAGGCATTTCAATATCACAGATTACCGCTTGGACTCGTAAACCACTTTCCAGCTTTTCTAAAGCTTCTTGACCATCTTTAGCCTGTTCTACTTGATACCCACCTTTTTCGAGAGTTAAGGCTAAGTAACGCCGGACATTAATTGAATCATCAACAATCAAAATTATCCCCTTTTGGCGAATAGGTTGGTTTACAGTTGGTACTTTGGGCGGTTTGAGGAATGCGGTTTGTAATCTTGTTGTTGGTAATTTGTTGCTAACTTGGGGACGTTCACCAGTTGTAATCCATAATACTAAATCATTAGTATTTACCAGGGGAACTACCCGACCATCACCAAGAATTGTACAATTATTAAACCCACTGGGAAGGGGAATATTACCTTCTACTTGACGAATAGCCACTTCTTGTTCACCCCAGCAGCGCTCTACTTGAACTGCAACCTGTTGATGATCATGTTTGATGATCAATACACTTATAGCATTAATTATTGGCAGAGTTTCTAACTCTAAGTTATTGTAGCGGGAGCAATTAAACTCAAAGTAACTATTTAGACGCAGTAATGGTAATTGATTGTTTTGCCAATTAATAAATTCTTTCCCTTCTTGTAAACAGATTTGCTCATGTTCTAGGAGGAAAATTTCTTCGATTACATCCGTAAAAAATGCTAATACCAAGCGATCGCTTTCTACCAATAAAACCCGCGCTACTGACAACGTAAATGGCACTGATAAAGTAAACTTCGTCCCCACACCTGCTTGGGTGTCAACATTCACATCCCCTCGCGCCAATTTGAGGTTATTACGGACTACATCCATACCCACTCCTCGTCCGGATAAAGCTGTTACCTGTTCCGAGGTACTAAATCCTGGTTCAAAAATCAATGATAGTAATTCTTCATCAGTCGCATTAGTTAATAAAGAATCATCTAAACCCATCTTTAACGCGCGGTAACGAATTTTTTCTAAAGAAATACCTTGACCATCATCACGGATAGTAATAATTGTCCGATTGCTATGGTAAGCTGCCTTCATTTCAATTAACCCTTGTGCAGGTTTTCCTTGAGCTTGACGGGTAGTAGGATCTTCAATGCCATGATCAAAAGCATTGCGTAATAAGTGCATTAAAGGCTCATTTAAAGCTTCTAAAATGCCTCTTTCAATTAAAGTATTACCACCTTCAATTTTTAACTGGACATTTTTTCCATACTCTACATTCAAATCCCTCAAAGCTCTGGGAAAACGTTCTACTAAATCAGAAAAAGGACGCATTCTCACCTGAGTTAATTGTCTTTGTAATTGTTTAGAAGTTTTATTCAATTTTCGTGCTATTTGATCTGTATCATCAACACTTAATTGGATATCACTGGTAACTTCTGCAACTTGGACAATAGTTTCCATCACATTTTGAGATAAAAGATTTAGTTTTTGATAGCTATCTTGTTCTATAAAATTATTTTCTGTCTCTTGATTACCATGATTAGCTAATTCCTCTGCCAGATGATTATGAGTTGTCATTCTTGCGTAAGCCGTTCGCAGTTCTTGATTGTCTTGATCAAGAATTTGGACTCTTTGACTGAGATTACGTACCAATTTACGTAGTCTTTCCATTTGGACATTCAATCCATTGCGTTGAATAATAATTTCTCCAAATAGATCATTAATTTTTTCTAAATGTTTACTAGGAACTCTAACTGTATTTTCCTGATTTTCTCTTTCTTTAGGAATTGAATTAATATCAATTTTGCGTTCAGTATATGTATAATCTATTGGCGAATTTTCTAAAGATAAGATTCCATAAGTATCGAGTAAATCAGCACTTTCTGGAGATAATTCGACATTTTCTAATAATTGGAAATCAGAAATAGCTGATTTATTCGCTAGATAATTTTGCTTATTTGATAAATCAGGAGAACTATCATTAATAATTTCACTACCAAAATCAATTTTCGTTGGTAAATTACTTCGTTGATTACTTAATACCAAAGCTTGAGATCGCCGCCATGCTTTTAGTGCTAAATCAGCAATTTCTCTAGAACGATCAGGAAAAGTTTCTAAATTATGACTAACTGATTTACAGAGTTGGGTAAATGCTGTTAATTGCAACATTTCTCCTAACCCACCTAACTCAGTTGCCATCATTACCAATTCTGCTCTTAATCCCGATTTATTACTATTTTTTAATCGAGCTTCTAGGTGTTGTAAATACTCTTCAACTTCAGTTTCAAATAATAAAGGAATAACTTCTTGATCATCTTCTGATGATAGCAAAGTTGTAATATCCTCTGGAGTAGGTTCACCTAACCGCTCATAAAGTTCGTCAAAAACTGGGTAACAGGATTTTTTTAACCAATTATGATCTAGATTATTACCCTTCGCCAGTAATTCAACAATTTGTCGTAGCCAATCAACACTAGATAATAATAAACTTTGTAAATGAGTATCCAGTTCTAAGGAATCTTTTTGAGTCTTTAAAACTTTAAAAGCATCTTCCAATTTATGAGCTAAATCACTTAATACGCGAAATCCCATCATAGCTGCTCCACCTTTAATGGAATGAGCGGCTCGCATTGCAGCATTAATATGTTCTAATTCAATGCGTTTACTGATATCAATTTCTAGTAATACCCCCTCTAAAGTATTGAGATAATCAGTTGCTTCTTCCAGAAATTGCATCTGGATTTCCAATTCTTTATCTTTAGTCATTAGTCATTAGTCCTTAGTCCTTAGTTATTAATTCAGAACAAATGAGAATATCAATTAGCTGGGAAAGTCTCGATAGTCTCTTTTAACTCCTGGGAAATATCTACTGCTTTTTGTAAAGATTGGGAAACTTGATAAGAATTGGCGCTATTACGTGCTGACATAACAGTAATTTGCTTAATATTTTCACTAACAATTTGTGATGTTTGGACTTGAGATGTAGTAGAAA
Organism: Dolichospermum sp. OTE_70_metabat_362_sub; assembly: GCA_031374905.1. Lineage (GTDB taxonomy): Bacteria > Cyanobacteriota > Cyanobacteriia > Cyanobacteriales > Nostocaceae > Dolichospermum. The sequence goes on along the minus strand of JANMGZ010000186.1, from coordinate 3,625 downwards.
TCAAAATTGACTGCACTAAGGTATCTATTTGCTGGGATACATCAGCAATTTGTTGTAAACTGTGTTTAGCATTTTCGATAATATTGCTACTTTTGGTAACTTGATTAGTTCCCGTTATTATTGTTTTTAATGCTTCACCAGTTTCTCGTTGAATTTTGGCAATTATTTCCTCAATTTCTTGAGTTGCTGCCGCACTTCTGGCAGCTAATTCTCCTACTTCTTCAGCCACTACGGCAAAACCTTGACCCTCCTCCCCGGCTCTTGCAGCTTCAATTCCTGCATTAATTGCTAATAAATTAGTTTGCATAGCAATTTGATTAATTATAGAAACTACACGGGAAATTTGTTGAGAAGATTCTCCTAAGCGTCTCACTTTTTTAGCTATTTCATCAACTGTTTCTTGAAAGGAGAAAATATTTTGTAATGTTAAATCCATCGCTTCTCCAGTTTTATTAGCTGTATGGTTGGTATCATTAATAATGGTGATAGCTTGCTGTGCTATATCAGCTATAGATTGAATAGCAATAGTCATATTGTCAATTGTTTCTAAGCTTTGCTGCATTTTTTCAGGGTCTATCACTGCTTCTGTTGTAAATTTTTCTAAATAAACATTTACTTCACTAACAGCTTGTTGAATTTGGTCTACAATTGGCTGAATATTATGGATTTCTAAAGTGTCTTGATTAGTGTTTATTTGACCATGTGCTTTTAATTTTTTTATCTCTGTTAGCATATGGGATTGCTCTAAAGCATATCCAATTTGGGTGGCAATTTGAGTTAAAAAATTAATTTCTTCAAATTGCCAAATATGAGGATTATGGCAATGATGAGCAATTAAAAAACCTTGAATTTCTCCATGACTCAAAATGGGTGCTGTTAGACTACTTTGTACAGAAAATTTATTTAACCACTCGATATAACTACTTGTCAAACTTGACTCTTGTTCAATATTTGATATCGCCTCAAATTGACCATTTCGACTAAGTTCTCGCCAATGAGAATCATTGTTATATACACCAAGCATTTTTTGGCAATCATCAATTGCTAACTCAGCAATTACTTTTACAGATTGCGTCTTCCGATGCAGTTTATAAATGATTACTCTGTCTGTTTTTAGAACGTGATGAACTTCAGAAATTGCTGTTTGATAAATAACTTCAGACTGAAGATTTAAACGAATTTTTCTAGTAATATCTAGCAGTAATTTTAGCCATTCAATTTCTTTTTCTTGCTCCTCTTTTTTGTTAACTACACTCAAATGTATTTGCTCTTGACCGTCATTTGCTTCTGTTATAGATGTATTGGCAATTTTGGCATTAATACGTTGGCTTAACCAAGCTATAAACAAAGTCATTAATAAGGCAATTAACGGTGTTGTACTAGCAATTAATGTCAAAAATTCTCTCTGCTGCTTAAAGGCAATTGCTGAATCTTTTGCCACAATTAGCTGCCAATTAATATCAGGTAAACCTGATAATTTTTGGAAAGGAACATAACTAATTAGTTGCTGTTTTTGATTATTTTCGGCAACGGCTGTAAATGTATCAATATTTTTTGCACTCAAAACATTAGCTAAACTAGGATATATACCTATCAATTTTTTATCAAATAAATTTTGATAGGAACTAATTACAATTCTTCCTGTGCTATCTAAAAAATAATATTGATTCGTCTCATCTATATAACCTTTTACTACTTCTTTTAAAGCTTCTAAAGGCATCCGAGTTCTGACTATACCAATAGTTTTACCCTGAACTGCATCCTTAATTGGTGCAGCCATATAAATCACTGCGCCTATATTTTCAACTATTTCTGCTTGACTAATAATAGGAGTATTTTGTTTAATTACCTCTTGGAAATATAGGCGTTGTTTTTCTGGACTTAAAGATTCTCCGGCTGATTGAATAATTACTTGTCCATTAAGATCAAATACAGCCACACTATCATAAAATTTACTAGTTTTTATCAAGCGATCTAAGGAGGCTTGCATTTCTACATTAATTGTGCTGATATTAACTTGGCGTGCTTTACTGGATTTTTCTAATCCCGCTTTCTTGACTACATTGGGAGGACTGGAAAATGATATATTAGATAATGCCTGAATATCTCCATAACGTTGTTCAATAAAATTATTAACTTTATCACTTAAATTAATTGCTGTATTTTCTTGAGATGTAATAATTTGTTTAGCAATTAACTTACTACCAAAAATATAGGCGATCGCTCCAACTCCCAAAACTGGTAAAGTACCAATAGCTATAGACAAAATTATAGATTTTGTACTCAATTTAAATTGTTGCAAATATTCTAATATCTGACTCCATACCTTTTCATAACTAGAATTTTCTCCGCTAATATCAACAACTTTTGTTTGAGAAATTAAAGATGCTTTATTTTGAGAACTACCACTTTGTTTAATATCAGTTTTATTCAACATATCTTCCTCACACCACATCTCTAAAATAAAAAACTTAGCACATTTTTTCGAGTATTAATTACTAGCTAATACACAGAACATCCGAACGTAAAATATGTACTGCATCTAATACCAATAATATTTCTTCTTGTTGCACCACACAACCAGATAAGTAAGGTACTAAACTAGATGCTACTTGTCCTACAGGAGAACGAATATCATCAGCAATGAACTTAGTTGTTCCTTTAATTTCTTGGACTACTAAACCTAAAATCATTGATTCTATTTGAATAACAATGATATTATACTGACGCAGCCGATGATCAAGGCATTCTAAATTAAACATTTTCGGTAAATCAACTACCCAAATTATATGACTGCGCCAATTCATCAATCCTAATATACAAGCAGGCATATTTGGAATAGCTGTAACCGATGTTACAGGTACAACAATCGCTTCTTGCGTATGAGCAATGGATAAAACAGCGCCCGTTTGTTGATTAAGTTGAAATTTAAGATAACCATTTTCTCGGCTGTTGTATATGGCTTGATGGTTCAAGTCAATGTTTAATTTTTTCATGGGCGGAGTCTTATTAAAGTTAATTTATTGGGTTGTATGAGATAATTAGTATGAACTATAGTTCAGTATTAATTTTGTGAAATTTGTCTTTAAAATTACTTCGTAATCTTTTGACATATAAGTATAAACAAGAAGTATAAGTAAGTTTACCCCCTTCTAGTTAGATTAACAAATATATATTTTTTATCAATATACTTAAGTATTCTCTAGATCAACAAATATTAGGTTGTACTAACATACCTCTAAGATACAAGGTTGGGTTGACCTCAGGAAACTCAACCCATTTGTTAGATCTCATGCTATTACTTGGCAACGCTGACACGAACAACCTAACCTCCGAATCAAAGCTTTTTTCCAATTTGCTGAAGGTATTGACTAAAGGAGATATTTAAATAACTAACCTTTAAAATATGCAGTTTTTGGTTGAATCAGATCCGAGAACCCCACCTCCAACACGCAGGCGCGAAAGGCACTATGATGTACCTCATTCAATTGCATATTGCTATATTCTAAAAACAAACTCAGAAAATTTTAATAATTTACATGAGAAACACTATGATTTAATTTTCCTGAGTGTTTTTAATTTAACTATCTATTTAGAAGTGCGGATAAAAGGACTTGAACCTTCA
>JANMGZ010000170.1:0-6003 GCA_031374905.1 Dolichospermum sp. OTE_70_metabat_362_sub | reverse complement strand
TTACAGATGATTCCTGATGGTGGTTCTCAAATGTTGCAACAAGCGCGGGCAGATTATGAAGAAGCTTTGCCTATTTTACAACAATTTGCCACATCGAAAGAAGTTGCAGAAACTCAGATGAATTTGGGATTAGTTTTACAGTCTTTAGTTCCCGACAATTTAGCGCGGATAACTGAGAGTATTCATGCTTATCATGAGGCTTTGCGGGTGTTTACTTGGGAAGATTACCCCCAAGAATATGCAATTTTACATAATAACATAGCGATCGCCTATCTTTCCATGCCTATGTCATCAGAACGCGAATCTTTCCGTCAAGCTTTAGCAGTCCAATCTTTTGAAATTGCTCTCAAACATATTAACTTAATTGAGCATCCTCGAGAATATGCAATGTTGCAAAATAATTTAGGAAATGCTTTACAATATTTAGTAAGTTCCCATCCTGTAGAAAATAATTTACGGGCTATTTTAGCTTACAATGAAGCCTTAAAGGTGCGTAATCTTCAAGACACACCGTTAGAATATGCTAATACAATTTCTAACAAGGCTAACGTTCTCTTCAACTTACCCGACAACCCCGAACAACCAGAATTAGGGAATCCTCAAAATCTGTTACAAGCAGAAGAATACTATCAAGAAGCTTGGCGAATATTTACAGAACATCAGCAATTAGAACAAGCCGAAATAGTCGCAAAAGCCCTACAAGATTTAACCGCAGAAATCCAAGCATTTTCATTAAATTAAACCCCAAATAGGAGCATAGCTATGTTTGATTTTGTTAGTGATCCAGGATTTATCAAGTTTCTGCATAGTTTAAATACAGAATTAAATCTCATCACAGGATTTACTTGGTTAATCATTGCTGTGATTTTATCAATGATTGGTGGTGCAATTGGCGGAATTATCCTTGCAGGTAAAGATATAGGATACCAGTTTTCAGCCACAATTGGGAGTTTATTTGCACCCGCAGGGGTAATTCCTGCGGTAATTTTAGGGTTATTTATCCTGAATTTATTAGCCAATCATTAGGAGGATATATGTTAGCATTAACTTGGTTTTCTATTAAGTTATTTTTCAAGGGTAAATTATTCCGTGACCCTATATATTTTCTGCGTCAAACTATTATTGCTAGTGGTATTGGCACAGTTATATTAGTATTACTAGCACAAGCATCAATTCCTCTTTGTATTCCCGTTACTGTAGCTAGTTTAACTACAGGTGCAATTATGCCTTTTTTGGTGCAAGACTTTAGAATGAAATGAGTTTTCAACAATCCCGTAGGGGCGCAGGGCCTGCGCCCTAATTTCTAATTTATAGCCTGCGCCCTAAATTATATTAAGCCCAACATAAACCCCCTCAAAATGAGCAATAAACCACAGAATAATCTTGAAGAATTGATTACAGATATCAATCGTTTTGAAGCAATTATTGCTAATTGGGATGAAAGTCAACGTTGTGTAGCTGTGGGGTTACAGCGAGCAATTGAATCTCTACATAAAGCCGCATTAACTAACTTAATTAAAAGTCTTAAACAAGATAACATATCAGCTTTACGTCATGCTGTAGATGATGAAATTGTTTATGCAGTTTTGTTATATCACGATTTAGTGAAACCGCCATTATCAGAACGTATTCAAACAGCATTAGCGGAAGTTCGTCCCAGTTTACAAAGTCATCAAGGGGATATAGAATTAGTAGCAATTAAACTACCGGATACGGTTCAAGTTAAATTAATTGGTAGTTGTAGTAATTGCGCTACTTCTACTCTCACCTTAACTCAAGGAGTCCAACAAGCAATTAAAAAACATTGTCCAGAAATTACAAAAGTAGTGGCTGTTAATAATCATTCTCTTAATTCTTCTACTACTGCTAATTCTACAGATGTTCATTGGGTAAAAGCAGCCACATTAGATGAAATTAGTGAAAGTTCTATTTTAGCAGTTAGAGTTAATAATCATGATGTAATTTTGTTCAAACAAGATGATAAGATTAACTGTTATCGAAATACTTGTTCTCATTTAGGATTTCCTTTAGATAAAGGTAGGGTAGATAAAGGAATTATTACTTGTTCAGCCCATGAATTTCAATATGATTTAAAGACAGGTAACTGTTTGACAGTACCAGATATTTCACTTCAAAGCTATGAAGTGAAAGTTAAATATAATAACGTTTATATAAAAGTAGTAAATTCCCAATTCTAGATCCCCGACTTATTTAAGCAGTCGGGGATCTTATTCTTATTGGGATAAAATCATTTCCCGAATGGCTGTAGCTGTTGCTGGTGCGAGTAAAACGCCATTGCGATAGTGTCCCGTAGCCAGGAGGACATTAGTAAAACCCGGTAACTTATCAATTACTGGTGCAGGTCTGCCTTCGGGACGGGGACGCAATCCTGACCAAGTGCGGAGAACCTTAGCTGCGGCTAAATCTGGGGTAAATGCGATCGCTTGTTGCCTGACAGCATCCAATAATTCTTGACTGGGAGATATTTGATCTTGATCATCAGGAAATTCTACCGTTGCCCCTACCCAATAATCACCATTTCCCATTGGCACAATATGCACATCATTACCAGTAATCACCGGTTGAAAATCAGGATTTCCTAAAGTCCGTCCTAAACTTAGATATAAAGCTTGTCCCAACACTGCACGGATATTCACTTTTTGGTCTAATTGTGCAGTTAAGGCAGTTGAACCCAAACCCGCAGACATGATAAACCAATCAGCGGTAACTTTGCCCTCTGTAGTTTCAATAAAATTACATTTATGCGCTTCTCCCAATCCTTTTTTGATGTGTAAAGGAGTTGGGGGTGGTGGTGGTGGAGTTTCTGTGCCGGTGACAGATACACCAAATTTGAAATTTACGCCATTACGTTGGGCTGCATTTACTAAAGCTAAAGTTAAAGCTGTAGCATTTAGTTGTAAGTCTTGGGGAGAATAGACAGCACCAATAATTTGCGGGTGACTAACTTGGGGACAATATTTTTGTAGTTGTTCTTGATCCCAAACTTGTAATTCCCAACCTTGAGATTGACGAATTTCTCGCAATTGTTCCCATTCAGAAAGTACCTCAACCCCACTTTCTAAAGGGTGTTCTAAATTCTCTGACAATAGCATCACGATTCCTTGACGGTTACAAGGAATTTTCCGCCCTGTAATTCCTTCTAATTCAGGAATCAAAGTTTCATAGCGTTGGATGCTACTTTGTCGCATTCGCCAAGCAATGCCCTTGGTTTTACTGCTAATGATGCCCATTAAAACACCGAGGGCGGCGCTGGTAGAACCTTGGGCGGGTTGTTTTTGCTCGAAAACGGTGATGTTTAAACCTTTAACTTGGCACAGTTCATAGGCGATCGCCGCCCCAACCACGCCACAACCGATAATTACTACATTCATGGTTTTTGCTAGGAGTCAGGGGTGAAGAATGAAGAGTCTTCTTTTTCACCCTATCATTCCATCACCTTAGCATTTTGTGATTCAAGACTCGAATTGAAGCAAGGGAACAGGGGAGGAAGAGAAATTTCTTTCTCCTTCTTCCTCCTGACTCATGGGCGCAGGCCCTGCGCCCCTACGCTCCTGTTTTTAGCTACTCTTTTCGGGAACTAGTTCTAAGAATTGGTCAATATCTGCAAAAGCTTCTTTGTATTTACTCACAGCTAGGCTAGTATTGCCCGCAGTAGCAGCTTGATCTATTCTTACTAGGTCTTTCAACAAATCTTTACTAATTTGCCGGGCTTGAGCTTGGTTTTGCTTTGCTAGGTTGGGGATAATATAAGCCATATTCAATCTAGCTTCTGTCATCGGTCCGTGGATAAAATTACCCACTTTGATCCACTCACCCTGAGAAATCAGGTTTTTCAGTTCGGTAGAGCGATCGCGCACCATCTGAATTCCTGGAACATATTCCTGAATTTTCGCAACTTCCGCCGCTGTATAAGATGGTGGTAAAGTAACAACACTGGGATTGCCACAACTAATCAAAAATGTTGCTAATAATCCAAAAATCAGTGACAAAATAGAACGTTGACGCACCATAATTGGAAATTAATTTTTTGTTTGTTTACAGATTAACAGTGTTATTTTAGATCGCTATGTAATGAACCGTTACAATTAACTCAGGTTTTTCTGTCTTGATCTTCCCCACAGACCAACCGCATAGAGGAGTATTATTGAGTGAACGCAGCCGAACAAGCCACAAACCTGGAATTTGCCAGTAAAATTGCGACAGTAGTCAATCTATTTAAATCCGAATTTCCTGATCTTAAATCCGACCTTAAACCTTGGCACAATGACCCCGAAACCAGAGAATTAGTAGATCCCGATTCCATAGACATTGGTTTTCACTTTCCTGGCATTAGCAAATCTTGGCGCAGTCGGAGTATTTTAATTCAAATCCGATTTTATCAAGATCCTATCAATAATCACCGTCGCGCTATTGGTGTGGAAGCCGCTGGATTTGACCATAGCGGGGAAGTTTGGCGACTTTCTACCGTTGAAACCTGGAGTTTTGTCGGTGACTCTGTACCCTCGGCTGTTGTTGGGGAAAAGCTCAAACAAGTTTGTCGGCAAATTTTAGAGGTGTTTAATGGAAACTAAGGATTACTAAGACAACTACCATCTACACAGTATGCTGATTGATAGGTTTGCGCTCGCTTACCAAACAAGGTATAGCGATGATCCCGGATTTGTTCATAAAACCGATCTCCTGTCCATTTCATCCCCGGTAACGCCCGATAAGCCTCTACAAATAAGCTTCCTAGGGGTAATAATCGCCCAATTTCTTCAGCCGCATTACTACCTTGCCAACGTCTTTGGGTAGCATTACCATCAATTAAAATCATCCCCTGTTGACAATCTGTGGAAGTAATTCCCCATTGGGATAATGTTTGCTCATCTTGCATGGGAACATAGCGAAACAGTTTTCCTTGGTCTAAAGTTTCCAACAACTGTACTAAAGTCACACAAAGGTTGCAGTTGCCATCATAGATCACATTGTAATTCATAAAATTAGTAGCTATAGTATGCTTTTGGTAAGAATCTTACTTTTTAGTGCGTACTTGTTAATTTATCTATACATACCTTACTATATAAACAGTTAAAAAAATACCTCTGTTTTGGCAATTCTCCAGACCAACTCACTATTAAATAGCCAGGTGAAATCATGACTCAAAATACAATTAATTATGTGATTCACGATAGAAACGACCGTGGTCATAATCATATTGATTGGCTCAATAGTTATCATACATTTTCCTTTAGTAGTTTCTATGATCCAAAACGGATGGGATTCCGTTCTTTGCGAGTCATTAATGATGATCTGATTGCGGCTGGTGCAGGATTTCCGACTCATGGACATAAAGATATGGAAATTCTCACTTATGTTTTATCAGGTGCAGTGGAACATAAAGATAGTTTAGGCACAGGTTCGGTAATTCTTCCTGGTGAAGCACAAGTTATGAGTGCAGGAAATGGGATTATGCACAGTGAATTTAATCCTTCTCAAACTGAAGAATTACATTTACTACAAATCTGGATTTTACCAAATCAGCAAGGACTAAAACCTAGATATGAACAAAAAGCTTTTCCCATAGAAGAAAAGCAAGGAAAATTACGTTTAATTGCTTCTGAAAATGGAAGAGATGGATCTGTAATTATTTATCAAGATGTCTCTTTATATGTGGGAATTTTATCACAAGGTGACGTAATTAATTATCATCTTCAAGATCATCGTTATGCTTGGTTACAAATAGCCAAAGGTGAAGTAACTTTCAATAATCACGAACTCAAAGCCGGAGATGGGGTAGAAATTACCGGAGCAGAAAAAATCACAATTAGCAGTAATTCAAGCGCAGAAATATTACTGTTTGACTTAGGGTAAAAAGGTTTTGGTGGGCAATGCCCACCCTACATTACTTACTATTTTTTATGAATCATTTAGGATTGCTATATATCTTGGTAATATGCTCCAAACAGACTATAAATCAGACTAGCAAACACTAAAACAGAA
>JANMGZ010000154.1:0-1875 GCA_031374905.1 Dolichospermum sp. OTE_70_metabat_362_sub | reverse complement strand
TACTTGTACCTTGCAGTCCGAGAAATACCCCTTCACCTTGCTCATTAATAGTCTCTTGGAGAATTGTCCCGGTTTCACTCCCCCCAGGGGCAGAAATATCTACACCAGCACCATAGTTAGAATAGGATGCTCTTTCGCCGTCTGGACCAAAGGCAGCAACGCCAATAACATGATCATAACGGGCAGGATAGCTCACGCCGTTGGTGTTTTCATTACCTGCCGCAGCAATGATAGTTACACCTTTTTTGTGAGCGTACTTAACTGCATCTTCCATAAGTTGGCTTTCTCCACCACCACCTAAGCTCATGTTAATGATGTCAGCACCGTTATCAGCGGCAAATTTGATGGCTTCGGCAATGTCGGCTACTGTTCCTGCACCGTCAGCATTTAATACCTTTAAGGGCATAAGATTAGCTTCATAAGCGACTCCAGCGACACCATAAGCGTTATTGGTGGCTTGGGCAACTGTACCAGCAACGTGAGTTCCATGGCCGTTGTCGTCTTTAGCTGCTTCTATATCGTTAACAAAATCGTAGCCTTTGACAAATTTGGTTTCATATAAATCACGGACCTTGGTAATTCCAGTATCAATCACCGCAACGGTAATTCCACTACCTTTACTGCGTGTCCATGCCGCTTCTATGCCGATTTTGTGTAAATTCCACTGCTTGCTGTAATACTGGTCGTTGGGACCGATTAAGGAGGCAGTTGGTTCTTCATTTTGAGGTGCTAATAGTTCTCCTAACCAAGTAACTTCCCCTTCGGGTACGGTTTTATAAATGTAATTAGGTTCTATAAATTCGGTAACTTTGGCAAAGGAAGATTTTCTTAACTCTTTCAGCCGTTGGCGATCGCCTTTGATAACATAGACATGATCTACCGCTGAATATTTATTATCCAGTTGGGGTGTAACATGATATTGCCTTGCGATCGCTTGTAAATCTTTCTCAATCACAGTTTCGGCAATATCTTCCCGAAAATCTAGCAAAATTGTCTCAAACTCACCTTTTGCTGCTAGTCCCTGAAAATTCAGAAATCCGAATACAGCAGCAGTCAGTCCAATCACAAACAAGCACAATAATATAAGTTTTTTCATAAGACCTCGCGGTATGTGGGAAACTCAGTGGCTTTAGCCCTGAGAGGGAAGTAACACGAGTGAATTTATTCACTGTGATATTTAAATGCTGATTTTTGAATGGATATAATCCCAGGAATCAGCAAACCTGTTTAAGTCCCCTCGCCCAACTAATCCAAAATGTCTTGTCTTTAACCAACGACTTAACAAAGAGCCTTGCAGATAATCCAAACTGGGGAAGTATTCGGAAGTGCGGATCAGGATTAGTCTCAGTGGGCTAGTCGCTGCTTACGTTGCAAAGTTTGTTCTTTGCAAACTCAATCCCTTTAGGGTTGAGTCAGTGACCACCGCTTCTTGTTAGTTTGCTCACTACCATAACTTATATAGCAAGGAATAGGTGACAGGTGACAGAGAAGGAATTGATATTGCAGCGTGGCGTTAGCTATACTAAAGAATAGGGAATAAATATCAAAATCATGCGGTTGTGGCTTTGTCATAGAGTACAGCCACAGCTTTGATGAAGTTAAGACATTGCTCTGAAGTCATGGTTTCTGGTCGCAAAGTAGTAGATGGAGAGTATTTTAAAATTACATTTCTCACGCCCTTAGAGTGTAAATCACTGAGGTTTACAGCCTTCATAGACCAAACCCCAAAAAGACGACTTTCGATGGGTGTAAATTCAATCAATTCCGGGCTATGGTGGCGTGGATCTAGGGAAATACGATGGTAAGTTTTACTAATTATTTTGCGATCGCCTTCCAATATCTGCAAAAATACAGAATCCCCATAACAGAGAAATC
>JANMGZ010000143.1:0-2404 GCA_031374905.1 Dolichospermum sp. OTE_70_metabat_362_sub | reverse complement strand
GATTTTTTGCCAGTTGATGCTTTATCTTTTGCAGCCTTAATTTCTTCTCTAAATTTCTCAATCCCTTCGTGAACTTCTTGACGGGTTTCAAAGTTATATTCTGGAGCCATTTCCATGAATTTATCTTTAGTAAATTCCTGGCTACGATCTTCTCCTAATAATCCTACTGCATCGGCTCGACACTGACGACAGTGGCGCATCATTTTCATGTTACCAGAGCAACTATCTTGGACTTCTTTCAGTTCTTTTCCTGTTGGTCCACGTTGACCAGTTAAACCGAAATGTGTGCCATGTTCTGGTGCAGAAATTAGCGGCATGATGTTGTGTAAAAATGCGCCTCTTTCACGAATTGCCTTATTAACTTCTACCAAATGTTTATCATTAATTCCCGGAATCATCACGGAATTAACTTTGCATAAGATATCAGCTTCCTTGAGAGCTTGCAATCCTTCCAACTGTTTTTCTAGGAGAATTTTTGCTCCTTCAACCCCTCTGTAACGTTTGCGTTTATAGTGAACCCAAGAATAGATTTGTGCGCCTATTTCGGGGTCAATGGTATTAAGGGTAATAGTAACATGATCTATATTTAATTGTTTGATGCGATCAATATGTTCTGTTAGCATCAAACCGTTAGTAGATAAGCACAATTTAATATCTGGTGCTTTATCAGCAATTAATTCAAAAGTCCGAAAAGTTTTTTCTGGATTAGCTAAAGGATCACCAGGACCGGCAACTCCTAAAACAGTCATTTGGGGAATTTTTCCGGCAATTACTAACACTTTATGTGCAGCTTCTTCCGGTGTGAGCAGTTCGCTGACTACTCCAGGACGACTTTCGTTAGCGCAATCATACTTGCGGTTACAATAGTTACATTGAATATTACAAGCTGGAGCAACGGCAACGTGCATCCGTGCATAGTGATGATGAGCCTCTTCACTATAGCAGGGGTGTTTAGAAATGCGTTCTATCAGTTTTTCGTCCATTTCTGGAGTTGTGGTACTGTCGCAACCGCAAGCAGCAGATGTAGGCGGGGTGATAATGGCATTCTGAAAGTCGGAGGTGAGAATATCTGTAGCAGGTAGTGTCATTGAATTTCGCTGTTGGAGGTGGACTTGAGAGCCACTGTGGGAGATGCTTTTACTACTGCCAATATCTAAATTATTTTAGACATGGTGCTAATCTCATCCCTCCACTCACTTTTGACTGCTAACTTGGTTTTGTTAAGGAGCGTTAAGTGATTGGCGATAAATGATTTATAGCAGCCCTGTTTTTTGCCCTGCTTGGTTTACACCAGGATAGAACTTATTGGATTTATTATGTTTGTACTCAAATCCTTAAATCCTTGCATTGCAACGATACAAAAATTAAAAAAGATTTTTTCGGGTAGGGGTACAAGTATTTATAGTGAGGGGTACGAGTATTTATAGTGAGGGGTTCAGGATTTCTTTGTACTCATCTCAAACTCAATACCTGTAAGGATTTCAGGGATATTTTTATGCGGTTTTCTTGATATTCAACTGTACTCAACTTTCCCATAAATCATCCTATAGACTCTTGTTTATCAGGAATTTAAGGGTAAAAAACTGGAGTAAAATCAACCCGACTACCCCAGATAGGTGCGAAATTTAATTCTGTATACAACCTATCATTTTTTTTGGCGTAAAAATGCAATTTATATTTTTTTAATTTTTCGATTATCAATGATACAAATTGTGGTTATATCTCTTGCTGGATAAGGAATATGCTGTTACTGAAATATCCATATTAATGCAGATAATTTGCAAAAGATTTAATTTTTTGATCATTATTTATTGGTGATTATTGGTAATTTTGTTAGCTATGAACTTTCTATTATTACTACATTATATTTACAGCAAACAAATCAAGTTAGGGGAAATGTGCTGAAAGCTGTTATTATCTATATAGATATAAAAGGTGTGAAACTTCTGTTCAGGCAGCTTGTTTTTGCAAGAAAAGTTGTAAACTAAATAAAATAGTAAACAGACCTGATATACATTACTAACTAAGCGTAATTCCCAATGACCACTAACCGCCATTACCACATTATTACCTTCGGTTGCCAAATGAATAAGGCCGACTCTGAGCGCATGGCTGGCATTTTAGAAGACATGGGCTTTGAGTGGTCAGAAGACCCAAATCAAGCAGATATAATCCTTTACAATACTTGCACTATTCGGGATAATGCGGAACAAAAAGTATATTCTTATTTGGGTAGACAGGCAAAACGCAAGCAGGAACAACCTGATTTAACTTTGATTGTTGCTGGTTGTGTTGCCCAACAAGAAGGGGAAGCTTTATTGCGACGGGTGCCAGAATTGGATTTAGTCATGGGACCCCAACACGCTAACCGCCTGAAAGATTTGCTAGAGTCGGTTTTTGCAGG
>JANMGZ010000390.1:0-4098 GCA_031374905.1 Dolichospermum sp. OTE_70_metabat_362_sub | reverse complement strand
TTCATTCAAAAACTGTTATGGACTTAAAATATACAATTAATGATCTAATATTAAACCGGGATTGTACCTAAATTTAACTAATTAATGATGAGATTTGCTTATAGGTCTTGATAATTGGAAATAGTTGATGATTATCAAGGTTTAAACTAAGATTTTTTTGTTTATCTGCTTTCCTCTCTGTCTTGACCGAGTAAGATTACGTAATTAAATCATGAAATTCATCTCCAACTTGAAAACAAAAAAAATAAAATTTTAAGTCAGTGAATTTACGTGGAGACGAAAAAGCCCTGGTTTTCTAAAAAAAACCAAGATGCACTTTACTGGGAATGTGCATCTTGGTTAAGGGAATTGCCACAAATAAATTCTTGTGACTTCTGAATTTTTCTTCATGCTCAACATCAGGGAGATATATTAGGTTGCTGAATTACCATAATATTTATAGATTTTACGCTCCCATGAAGCTGCATTAACGTTTAGACGCGGGGTTCAATACGTGCGTAAAACAAACCACGAATCTTGACTTCTTTAGGTTCACCTGCACCTAAATCTGTGTCTGAAGGTTGTTCACTTTCAAAAGTTCCAGCTATTTCACCAGAAGTATTATCCACTTTGGCTACTTGCAAAGAAATTTTACCTTTGAGGATTTCAGCACGTTTAACATTAGTACGGGTTAATTCTTCATCATCAGCTTGAGCAGGTAGAGCTACAGCATTATCATAACCACTCACAACACCACGACCTTTAGGATCTAAGAAAGCAGCACCACGATAGGAAGGGACTTTAAAAGTTCCTTCAAAGTCAGTGGATGTATTGATGCTAGTTAAATTAGGTTGTGTTTGTGCAACTAGGCTTTTGATGGTAAATAAGAAAGGTACTAATTCACCACCGGGAAGTTTAACCGTGATAGCTTGGAAGTCGAGACCATCTTCTTCTGTAAAGGTTAAGCTATTGTCTGGATTGCTGGTTAGCTTACCTTGTACTTGGTCAATGGTAGAAGTATATCTGGTCATAACTTTACCAGAGACAAATTCTGCTTTTTGACGTTTGTTAGCAGGCTCTTCTTTCACAAAGTAATTAGTTGGTTCTAAACAAAGTTCTTTGATGGTGTATGTCAAGTTAGAATCAACCGCAATCGAACCACGACTTGTTTCTGCTAATTGGGGGCATTTGTTAGCCAATCCAGTTCCCCGAATTTGTTCGTAAGTAAGTACATCACCTGCGCTGGCAGAAGGTGCATCACTGCACGCGGTGATTAGCCCTAAGCATAGAGCGAAGAAAGCAACAATTAAAGCGCGATACCTCATGGTTAACCTCAATGTCAAAAATTAATATCTAAGTTGTCAAACTGCTCTACTGAACGTAATTAAACGCCTTGCGTTCCTGAGTCTGGAATTCAAACCATAAACTAAGCAGCGAACCGCATCCATTTTGGATGATGTATATGTTGTCAGTACATACAACAAGAGTGTTTGGATAGGGAAATTAGCCAGATCATACGATTTTTTTTAACTCAAAATCAAAGCACTCTAGTAGTTAAATTCTGCACTTATCCAGCACAAATCATGGAAAAGCCTTTTCTACCTTACCATCAAGGATTCTTGTTACCTGAGAATTAATTAAAAAGTTATATATTTTCTGACGGGATGACAAAATTAAATTCACTCTAGGAGGCTAAGGGCGCAGGGAATGGGCTGATTCAGGAGTTATGAGAGCGCTGGATAGCTTTTGACCTAATTTTTGTCTCTCAATCCACTACACACCGCTATACCTGACTCTTTTAATGATCAATTTAGGGACTTTTCCAGTATTGTATTAGTTTTATAGAGTAAATTGTTCCATGAACCATGATCAAAATTGGGCATCTAAGGATTTACCCTGGCAGTTACAGGCAATTTCTAGTGCAGTTAAAGATGTAGCTCAAGCTTGCGATGGGGATGTAATTTATCTATTAGCTTTGTTACGTCATTTAGAACAGTTGCACAAAGAAATTCGAGATGGAGTGTTTCAGGAAAGTTTGCCTGATAATCGCCAAAGACTATATTCACTTCTCAAAGACATTGAGTCTGAGGGAGGTTGGCCTTATATCGCCCGGATGCGAATACAAGCTTTGTTAGTGAATTTGTCGGAGGAAGTTAGTGATGAGGATGCTCTTACCAACTATACTCATGATGTTTTCAAAATTGATAACTCTTCCGAATAGTCCAATATTTAAAGGGAACAAATTAAATATTTCTGGATTTGATGGTGATACTTTCACCATCAAGAATAAATTTACGAGGTTGGAAAGCTTTATTTAATTTACAGTGGGTTGGGTGCTATTGTTAAAAGCTAAATTTTATGTACAATGCCCGTAATGGGGGCATAAAATTAACTGCTAGTATAAGCAAATTTAATATCTACAATAAATTGGACTGATATTTATAAGAGGTTTACATGGCTGGGATATTATCAGTTTCTCGGGCTAATTTAGCTCAACGGCGCCAAAAATTACGTCGGCAACGACAAATCAAAATTATTCAGACTATTTGGCGCACAGTTGCTGTAACTGGATTGACCTCGACTTTATTCTGGGTAGTCATCCAACCAATGTGGGTATTGAAGGATTCAGCGCAGATAATTATCAAATCTGGTGATAGCAAAGCGCGACCTAGGACTCAAGTTTTGACGCCAAAGGATATTTATTCACTGTTGGGGTTATCATCTCCCCAATCTTTATGGCGAGTTGAACCTTCCCTCATTGCTGATTCTTTAAGAAAACAACCAAATATTGCCCAAGCTACGGTTAGTCGGCGTTTGTTACCACCTGGTTTAATTATTGAAATTCAAGAACGAATACCAGTAGCAATAGCCCAAAAAACCCAGGATCAAACAGTAACTAGTTGTATTCTTACTTCTTGGTCTACGGGTAAACCCTCTGAGGTTAAGTCTTGTGTGCAAAACAGCAGTGTGGCTAATAAACAAAATGAACTGGGTTTACTAGATGCTAGTGGCGTGTGGATGCCTTTATCAAGGTATATCTCAATTAACCCCAAAGTAAAATTACCCCAACTATTAGTGATTGGCTCGACCACACAGTACAATCAATTCTGGACGCAAATATATGAAGCTATCAGCCAAAGTTCTCTAAAAGTGACGGAAATTAATTTTCAAGATCCTACAAATGTAACTTTGAAAACTGAATTAGGAAATGTATATTTAGGTAGCCCTAGTAATAGATTAACTGAGCAAATTCAAGCACTTGTACAAATGCGCCATTTACCGCATGAAGTTAATCCTGGCAATATAGATTACATTGATATGAAAAATCCTGCTATTCCATTAGTACAAATGAATCAAGAAAAATCAGGACTAGTTATCAAGAAATCAGAGCCACTGAACAAAACATCAGGACGTTAAAGATCAAGATTTTTTCTTCTTGCCCCCTTATGCTTTTTTACCTGAATGAACAAATATTCTCAATTAGCAATTGAAGTTGCTAATTTTATATTTTTGTAAATTAGGTCTATATTATACATATAAACCTCGTTCAAGTTAAAAACTGGAGTTTTTCACAAGGAAACAGGGAAGAGTATAGGATTTGAGCAGAAAACCCGATGCAGAAAAAACTATGGATTCTCAAGCAGACGCGGTTTAGATATGCGATGTTTTAGCCATTAGTTAAAAAATCATGCTAAAGGTTGTAAAGTTAGTAACTAAAACATATTTTGAAAAAACTTGGGGAGGTTATTAAAAGTTATTAATAGGACTAAGCTCTATCAAACGGTTAATAACCAGTTAAATATCTTATATCAAGCATTTATAACAGCTTTGCGTCTAGAGATAGGGTTGTTATAGGGGGGTCTGTAGAAGAGTTTAGTTAACGTTATTGTGGAATTAATCTACTGCTGATCAAGAGTATGAGATAAATGTCTATGCTTTTTGGAACTATACTTTTTAAGAATAGGGGGAATCAGCAACATGAGCGGCTGATATTATAAACTGTACAGTTAAGTAGGTTAGCGTTGAAAATTGTTTTTATACTTCACGTACGGACAAATTACCACATCTCACCTGCCATCATGTAGGCTGGGGAATAGTAAAAAAAATAAAATTCGGTGC
>JANMGZ010000130.1:0-4174 GCA_031374905.1 Dolichospermum sp. OTE_70_metabat_362_sub | reverse complement strand
CGCAGGTGATCCATTAAATCCTGTTTATCTGTATTCTCATACCTTAAATAATCGATCTCTTTCTCTTTCAATGTCTCGCTTAAATCCTTACCCTGTGGCGTAAAAGTCATGGCGAGTTTACCTTTTTTCTGTTTAAGTTCATACCCCAAAAACTCAGCATTAGCTAATCCTACATCTAAGGACATTTGGCTTAATTTTGTTGCCATCCCCGCTTGGGTCATGCCTTTAATGCTAGTCAGCAAAGTTGCATGAGTATCGCGCTTTGTAGAAATACTCATACCCATTAATTCGGCTATACCTTCTGACAGGTTGGGTATTGTAATAGTCGCGCTTTGATCTCCTGCCTTGGTGCTATCTGTATCCTTAACTTTTATTTTAATAGGGTAATGTCCTATGGTGGCATCTAGTTGTTTTGTCTGCCATAACATTAACTCAGCTAGTGATTGTATTCTGATAGTAGATGGTGAGACTTTCGCTATGTTATCGGGAACATTAGCGGGTAATTCTCCTACTCGTTTTAGCAAAAGTCTTAACATAGCTTTGACTTCTAAACAGCAATTTTTATCCACCGGTGGCGGTTCTCCTTTATCGTATCTAACTTGTATTTTTGACTGGTATTGTCTTGGTATTGGTGCTGACCAAGATCCATAACCGCCATAAATATTACCGTATGCACCAAACTGATCAGGTGGTTGTGGGTTATAGTAATCGTCGTAACTAACACCATTACTATCTTCATAGTAAGTTATTGTATTTGTGGCGTAAGATGTTAGATCTGTAGTGTTTTGAGCTAAAACAGAAAATTTTCTAGAAAGTATATATTGTTTTGTATCATTTTCAAAAAAACTTAATCCGAAAGCACTAAATAACCTTTGCTGGAAAATATAAGCATTGTTATAGGTACTTTCATCTAACCACCTAAACTGTAATTTAAAGAAATTATTTAGCCTTGGGATCAAGCTACCTCCGTCAATAAGTCTTTCTAGTTGAAATACCTGTTCATTCTTGAAATTAACTTTATCTTTGGTAACGTTGATAATAGGAAATGCACAGTAAACAGTTTTAGGTTCAATGTCAACATCGTCAAAAGCACCACCGGAAAAATTATATAATTCTTTGGCTATACCGTTATTTAACTGGTTTCCATAAGGACTGGTTAAGGTGAAATAGTCGTAATTACTCATACCTGCTGGTAAAGGTTCTAGGGAAAAATACCACGTTAAATCTTCGGTATACACTAAAGAATCGGCGTATATATCCGGTGGATAATCTATGTTTATCCTTGCGCCGGGAAAATGTCTAGCACCATCCACAAAAATATTTATAGTCATTGTTGACGTAAGAGTTATATAGCTATTCTCTTCATCTGTTGATAAAGAAAAAGTACCCATACTAACATTTATTACCTGATTTCCTCCAAAGTAGACTACATCAGGACTATCATTTATAGGATTAATTCTAGCAATAAGTTTTTTTGCTATACGGAAACAAAAATAATTGTTCAACCATTCAAAACTACCACCGAATAAAACCTCACTGTTTAAAGTTGTATTACTTGGTGGAAAACATTTGCTATCTATAAATTGCTCTAGTTTCTCGGTCGAGCTTAATATATAAGAGTCTACATTATCTGGAAATGATGGTAATTCATCCTGCAACTCATAGGTCAATTTTGCAGCATTAGCAGCCGCAGAAATTGCGCCATAAACAGGAAACTTGTCTAATGTGTTTTGAGCTAGAGCATCATACCCGTTATCATCAGCAAGATTTAAAGTATTTGATACTAATAAATAAGTAATATATTGTGTCCTTATTGTTTTCGCGCAAGCATTACCGCTAATAGTCACTTTTGGTATTGTTACTTTTCTTGGTGGAAAAGCTTTCTGTACTTCATTTCTAATACTTCCTACAGTTGAATTATAGGCATTTTGAGCTAGTGAATTTACTGTATTGTTAAGGTTATCAAGTGCGTTAGTTAATGATTGAAACATAGTATTACCCGGCATTATAACCGGGATAATTTTTATTATTTACTAGCGACTAAATCAAGGCAAGATTGTAATTTAGTTATCAGTGTTTCTTTTTGTGAGCTAGAAATATTCCATCTTGATACTATTGCTAAAAAAGTATCTAAGAATTGGATAGCAGTATTGTAATTCATGATTTTTTAAGCTGTTATTTTGCTAAGTTTACCTAAGAACATTATAGGCGATTCATCGGCTGAGTCAAAACCTGAACCAGATTCTATCAAAGTATAGCTAGTTGACCAATCGTCACTATAAGGACAATTAGGTACAGCATACCCTACATTGCTAAAATTTGATAAACGATGGTTAGTAGTACCAGTGGGAAATTTATAACCAAATAAATTAAAATCTTGTTCTCCAGCATTAACGATGGTTTGTGTTAGTTTGTCTTGGCTTTTAAACCCAATCCATACTAATTCCTTACCTGTTATAGGTGTGGATAAATTCCATGATAATAGTTGTGTATTAGAATCTTGATTTCTCGTTAACGTCAATACTGTATCTCCTAATGGTTTGCTAAAATCTGGCGAGCCGTTTAAGTCTTCCCATACTTTTAATTTAATGTTAGTTGATACATAGGATATATTTTGAAAGTTGCCATCTGGTGCGTCTATTATCAACATGGCTATATCAGATAATCTATATCCTGGTTCTATCTGAAACGCAGATATAGATAAATAATTAGCAGGATAGTTATACCAATTATATGCAGGTGTAGCTATGTTTTGATACCATGCGCCAGTTCTGATTATTCTCATAATTTCTTCTAATCCTGTAGGTGTAGGTGGTTCTGGTTCTGGTTCTGGTTCAGGGTCAATATTTCCTCCGCCAGTTACGGTTAAGTTAATAACGGGTGAAAGTGCAATATTAGTAATGTTTGCAACTTCTTTAAACAATGTTATTTCTTGTACTATATCACCTTGTAATAGGCAATAGTCTGGGGCAACTATTAAACCATATCCAACGTCTTGAAAATCTAATTTTAAGTTGGTTATATTGTCTAGTGACAATCTATTATTAATGATATCTGATAGATCATTAAAGTTATACGGGAAACCATTGTTTATCAAGGATAGGCTACCAAGTAGAGTTGTTATACCTTCTGAAATGATAGATATATCTAACTGTTTTCTTGGTGAATGAAATAGTATGTCAATCAGCTTAGAGCGTATCTCGTCTGGATCATTAACATTATCTACATCATTGGTATTAGTGACTGCTAATGCTCTAATATAGCTATTGACTCTTAAATTTTCTATATAGGTAGAAACATTAACCAAAGTATAGCCAGATGGAGGATTGTATACCCCTAGATTTGATAGAGTAACACTAGAGGCAAATCTTTTTATTAATTGCTTTTTAAGTGTAAATTGTGTAAATGCCATTCTTTTTTGAGTCAAAACTATTTTTAATACCTTAACCTATTCAAAATAGTTTTTGGTGAAAAAATTTGCATTTTTCCTAGAACTATTGCTATAGTTGCGTTATAACAAACCTCGAAAAATTATTATGTCTTTAGTTCCAGATTTAACGAAAGCAGAAGTATCAACCGCATTGGCTAAAGTTGATCCACTTGTCCAGGATTGGTGGGACAGTGCAGACGCTTATGACGCAAGTTTCACAACTTCTGAGTTGATGATCAAAATCTGCACAGCGTTGTATATCGCTCAAGTAGCTAAAAATACCGCTGCTAACACTCCTACGCCGTTGGTAGCTGGTGAAGCTTTAGCCGCTTATACAGCACCTACTAACTCTACTCCTACCCTGAATGTTTCCACTGGTTTACAGTCATTCACCCAAACTGTATCAGTATCTGGATTAACTGCTACAGGCAGTAATACCACTGTTCCCGCTTACGTATAATGACCAAGAAGGAGGGCTGATCTTGGCTCTCTTTCAATCATCAAGTTTTTAAAAATTATGGCAAATAGCACGAACTTTGTATCATTCCCATTTTTTCGCAACTATACCGGGGCTGGCGGCGTAGGGGAAGACGCGCTAGGCTTTTTCCATTGCAAGCTGGCTACTGCTAAATTTTTAGATATCGAACAAATTGCGGAAAAAACCGCCGCCGCTGTAATCGGGACTAGAAAAAAAAGCAAATCACGTGATCTCACTCTTATTGATGGAACTGTTTTAAAAAAATC
>JANMGZ010000050.1:0-4205 GCA_031374905.1 Dolichospermum sp. OTE_70_metabat_362_sub | reverse complement strand
CGCTGTTGACTAAAGACAGTTGCTAATTCTTTTAATCCCGCAAAATTACTAACTTCCAATTGCCATAATGGTTTGCGAATGTGTTTACGTCCCTCTATTTCTCCTTCCCCCGCTGGTCTTTGATAAATATAGGGCATGACTCCTTGACTTTGCAGCAGGATAACTGTTTGTTCAAACAATTTATGGCTGGTTGTCCCAAAACTGATTTTGGCATGATTACCATTAGTTTTTGTAGTCATTGAACCATCACCACGCAGTAAACCTTTCAGGGCTTCACGCTGCAAATTTTGTGACCATTGGAAAATACAAGCGGGAAAAGCCTTATTACTGGCTTGAGTTCCACATTGCCATACATTCTTGAGGAAATGTCCTAATAACCAAGAAGTTGCATAAACAGCGATAGTAGAAGCGCGTTGTTCTACACAGGGACGTAATCCTAGTTGCTTCAAGCCAGCAATTACATCTTCAACATACTCTGTTTCATGGTGGGCAAAGGTGAAAATAATTTTGTATGTGTTGCCATTTTGAGAAACGCAGCCTTCAGACAAGAAATAGCCAATTAATCGGGCAAATAATTCATTTGGCTGAATCACTGCTTGCATATAGTTAGCTTTGCCACGTCGGAATAGACTAACATCGCTACGGGAAACATTCAGCAGCAGTTCTAAGGCTAAAAAGTGAGAAAGTGGCAGTCTACCAGTGCTTAAATATTGATGACGGTTAGTGGCTGAAGGTTCAATTAACCGCAATGCAGTCCGCACAACTTCCGTGACTTGCCAATTTTCTCGTAGTTGTACATAAACATCTTTACCACTAGCATCTTCTGGGTTTAAACCAGCAATTAAGTCCAGGGGTGCGTCCTGGTTTTCTCCTGGGTTTAATGCGGGTAAAGCGGTGATAATGGGAATTTGATCACCCACTTTTAAAGATTGCGCTGGGGATACATCCCATTGACCTTCTGCACAAATTAGCATGGGATGGTCTGGTGTGACTATCAGTTTACGTCCCAAAGCGGTGCGGATAGTCATGAGATTTTGGGTACAACGTTTGAAAATACGACGAACACGCTGCCAAGTTACAGTATGCTGATCTGGGTCTAAAGATAGGGTTGTAACTGCATTAGCATCTTCTATTTCTAAAGTGTGGACACCAGCAGGTAAGCGCGATTCGACAAAATTACCAATGGTGTCAAAATGCACACCTTCTTGATCTTTCCAGATCAATGTTTCATCGCTGACCAAGCAGTTACCATAATGGCTTATGCCCGCTACAACGCCCGTAAACAATCTTTGAGTTTTCGGATCATTCAAATCACCAAAGCGCAAAGAATTTAATAAGGCTATGGGACGCGCCCCCATTGTAAAGATATCTCTTAATATTCCACCTACTCCGGTGGCTGCACCTTGAAATGGTTCAACGGCTGAGGGGTGGTTATGGGATTCTATTTTAAAAGCTAATTGTAGTCCATCGCCGATATCCACAACTCCGGCATTTTCACCGGGTCCGACGAGAATGCGGGGTCCGGTGGTGGGAAACTGTTTGAGTAAAGGGCGGGAATTTTTATAACAGCAATGTTCTGACCACATCACCCCAAACATACCTAATTCGGCTTTGTTGGGGTGACGACCTAAGCGGCGGACGATTTCGGTATATTCTTCTGGTTTTATGCCTTCTGAGGCAATTTCTTGGGGAGAAAAGGGATTTTTGGAAGTGGTGGTCATGGTAGTTATGCACCAAGAGGACAGAGAAATATTCTATCTGAGATCCCCGACTTCTTTTTTTAATCTTGTCAATAAATTATGAATTGATGTCAGAAGTCGGGGATCTAGAGATATAAAGAGATTAAAACTCCTGACTTTTTTTAAATTTTGTCACATTTTTTAGCTAGATTATTATTTCTGTCATGTTATTCTAAGGTTTTTCTGATTCAAGAGGAGGAAAATTCACATCTTCATAAAGTTCTGTCATTTTTCCTGAAAAATTGATACTTTGCAATTGAAATAATGCTTGTTCACCTACATAAGACTGTAAAATCCAAAGTCCATCATCATTACGTCTAAAACATTCAACTCTTGGTTTTTTCGGATTAATTAAAACGTATTCTTGCAAAGTTTCCAATATTTGATAATCAGCAAATTTATCACCTCTATCAAATCCTTCGGTAGAATTAGATAAAACTTCAATTATTAAACAAGGAAATCTTTTATAACCTGGAGTTTCTTGATCTCGTGCATCACAAGTTACCATCACATCAGGATAGTAAAATCTATTCAAAGATTCTATTCTCGCTTTCATATCAGCAATATACACCCGACAACCAGAACCCCGAACATGATTACGGAGTAAAGAAGCCATATTTAAAGCTATAGTAACATGAGAATCAAGTGCGCCAGCCATTGCATAAATATATCCATCAATATATTCATGTTTAACTGTGCTTTTTTCTTCCATTGCTAAATATTCTTCTGGTGTGATGTAAAAATCGGGAGAAGCAATCATATTTTATAACCTCCTAAAACAAACTGTATTAAATTAAAACTTCAACTTCCTGGGCGATACTTGTAGGCTGAGGAATTGGTAAACCTGACTCTATTAAACCTTCTATATGAAATTCTATGGACTCTACAATTAGTTGTTGAACTTCTGCTAATGTTTCAGCTACAGCTTGTTTCCATATACTTTTTATTGTACCAATGGGTTAATATTAGGTTTACCGGAAACTGTAACTGTACCAAGTTTATCAGGATGTTTAAACTGTCGGTGACTTCCTCTAGTTCTGGCTAAATACCAACCATCAGCTTCAAGTCGCTGAATCACTACTCTTACTTTCATATTAACATCTATTTGTAATCAATAGTTTGATTTATTGTATAATTAATTATGTTGCTTCGTGATAAAATATGCAAGATACCCTAATCATTACCATTACCCCAGAACTTAAAGCAGCACTTTTAGAAATTACTCAAACTGAAGGTATATCTGCTGATAGTTTAGTTGGTAAAGCTATTGAGGACTACATCTTTACACACAAATTTCGCGCATTGCGTTCTTATTTGATGCAAAAGAATGAAACAGTTTACACAGATGAGGAAATTTTTGAGATAATTTCATGAAGCTAGTTATAGTTACTAATAATTAATGATAATTTTTGTAAAACAATGTTCTAAAAATATGAATAAACAATATAGAATATATTTAGATGTTTGTTGTCTTAATCGTCCTTTTGACGATCAAAACCAATGGCGAATTAGGTTAGAAACAGAAGCAATTTTAGAAATTATCAATCATTGTCTATCTGGAAAATGGCAATTAGTCAGCAGTACAGCTTTAGAATTAGAAATTGCTAGAACTCCAGATATAAACAGGAGAGAACAAGTACAAAAAGTTTTAACAATGGCTCATGATAAGATTTTAGTCACAGAAGAAATTACTCGACGAGCAATAGAATTAACAACCTTTAATATTAAACAATTTGATGCTTTTCATCTAGCTTGTGCTGAAAATAACGCTGATATTTTCCTAACCACTGATAGCCGTCTATTGTCAAAATCATTAAGCTATAAGGATAATATAAATATAATAGTTGCTAATCCAATGATCTGGTTAGCAGAAGCTACCAATAATATTGTACAAGGAGGAGAAAATGACCCCAATTGAATTATATAGAAAAGGATTTAAAGCTCTTGTAGATGCTTTAGGATATGTTGACGCTATCAGATTTATTCGTCAATTTGACAATGGCAGTGGAGACTATACAGAAGAACGTCATCAATGGTTAGATCAAGTAACAATGGATGAAATACTAGCAGATATTAAGAAACATCAAGAAACTATCTAGGGGAAAAAGATCAATAGGTTTTAATTTTTGATTCTTTAACTCAGGAGATTGTTTTATGGAAAGAATAAATTACTCGCAAATTATTCAAGATGTTTTAAGCAATCATTCTACCAATGATATAGCTAATGGGACGGAAATTCAACTGCTTTTCGATACGCAACGTCATCATTATCAAGTATTAAATATTGGTTGGAAACAACAAATTAGAACTTATGGCGTGATTATTCATGTTGATATTAAAGATGATAAAATCTGGATACAAACTGGACTTTGGACTAAAAAGCTAGAGAAAAGCAGTCAGCAGTAACACTGACTGGCGTAAAGTCAATGAAAGTAATAAATCATTGACATGATGATCCTGACACAA
>JANMGZ010000047.1:0-7101 GCA_031374905.1 Dolichospermum sp. OTE_70_metabat_362_sub | reverse complement strand
ATTGTGGATGAATTTACAGGTCGGGTATTACCTGGACGGCGTTGGAGTGATGGTTTACACCAAGCTATTGAAGCGAAGGAACACGTAGAAATTCAGCCAGAAACCCAAACTTTGGCGACAATTACCTATCAAAATCTGTTTTTGCTGTATCCCAAGTTGGGGGGAATGACAGGAACTGCAAAAACAGAAGAGGTAGAATTTGAAAAGATTTATAAACGGGAAGTGACGATTATTCCCACCAATCGGATTAGAAGACGGGAAGACTTGTCTGATATGGTGTTTAAAACTGAAGCAGGTAAGTGGGGAGCGATCGCTAAAGAATGTGCCGAAATGCACGAAAATGGTAGACCTGTGTTAGTAGGGACAACCAGTGTCGAAAAATCTGAACTTCTCAGCCGACTCCTCAAGGAAATGGCGATTCCCCATGAGTTACTTAACGCTAGACCAGAAAACGTGGAACGGGAAGCGGAAATTATCGCCCAAGCTGGACGCAGTGGGGCTGTAACTATCGCCACCAATATGGCGGGACGGGGTACAGATATTATCCTTGGTGGTAACTCCGAGTATATGGCGCGGTTGAAACTGCGGGAATATTTTATGCCCCGCATTGTTAGCCCAGATGATGAAGATAGTTTTGGTATGCAAAGGGCTTCTGGACTACCTATAGGTGGTAGCGGTGGTGGTCAAGGTTTTATTCCTGGTAAAAAGGTAAAAACTTGGCGGGCTTCTCCGGAAATTTTCCCCACTCAATTAACCAAGGAAACAGAACAGCTTTTAAAAGCGGCTGTAGAGGTGGCTGTAAAGGCTTACGGTGAGCGTAGTTTATCGGAATTGGAAGCAGAAGATAAGGTAGCTATAGCGGCGGAAAAAGCCCCGACAGATGACGTGGTAATTCAGAAATTGCGGGAAGCTTACCAGCAGGTTAAGCATGAGTATGAAGAATTTACCAGCACTGAACATAATCAAGTGGTAGAACGGGGCGGTTTGCACGTGATTGGTACAGAACGCCATGAGTCACGACGAATTGACAACCAGTTACGCGGACGGGCGGGCAGACAAGGCGACCCGGGAACGACAAGATTTTTCCTCAGTTTAGAGGATAACCTATTGCGGATCTTTGGGGGCGATCGCGTTGCCGGCTTGATGAATGCTTTCCAAGTCGAAGAAGATATGCCTATTGAGTCGGGAATGTTAACCCGCAGCTTAGAAGGCGCACAGAAAAAGGTGGAAACCTATTACTACGACATCCGGAAACAGGTGTTTGAGTATGACGAAGTGATGAATAACCAACGTCGGGCTATCTATGCGGAACGTCGCCGGGTGTTGGAAGGTCAAGATTTGAAGGAACAGGTGATTAAATACGCAGAAAAAACGATGGACGACATCGTTGATTATTACATCAACCCTGATTTACCTTCGGAAGAATGGGAATTGGATAAGTTGGTGGATAAGGTGAAGGAGTTTGTTTACCTGTTGGCTGATATGCAGTCTGTCCAGTTGGAGGATATGGGAGTTGTGGAAATTAAAGCTTTCCTCCATGAACAAGCGCGAATTGCCTATGATATGAAGGAAGCGCAAATTGACCAAATTCAACCGGGGCTAATGCGCCAAGCGGAAAGGTTCTTTATTCTTCAACGCATAGATACTTTATGGCGGGAACATTTGCAACAAATGGATGCTTTGCGTGAGTCGGTTGGTTTACGCGGTTATGGGCAAAAGGACCCGCTGATTGAGTATAAGAGTGAGGGTTATGAGTTGTTTTTGGATATGATGGTGAATATCCGTCGTGATGTGGTTTATTCTCTGTTTATGTTCCAGCCTCAAGCGCAGCAAACTGCTGAGATGGTTTAAGGTTTTTTTTCTCGCAGAGGCGCGGAGGCACGGAGGGTGTTTTCTGCGTCTTTATTTTATTTTTGTTTCGCGCAAAGATACAAAGGAGCAAAGGCGCAAAGGAAGAGGAGGAAGAAGAGTTATTCTGCGAACATTTCAGCTAGGATATCTAGAACTGTTTTTTGTTCTTCTGCACTAATTTGACCTAGAAGTTTGACTAATCGAGTTTTATCTACTGTGCGAATTTGGTCTAGGACAATTTGTCCATTTTGTCCTTGAAATTGACAAGTTACTCTTGTCGGGTATGTTTGTCCTTTTGTGGTCATTGGTGCAACTATAACGGTGGCAATATGGTTGTTTATTTCGTTTGGTGAAATTACTAAACAGGGGCGTGTTTTTTTAATTTCACTACCAATGATAGGATCAAGATTAACTAGGAAAACATCAAATCTGTTGACTACCATTGCCATTCTGCTTTATCCCATTCTGTTGTATTGATATCATCTATCTAATAGAACATCATCCTGTTTTTCTGCCATTTCTATAAATGCTTTTTCCCAACCCTTTCTTACTTGTTCAACTGGGCGAATAATCAGATGATTTCCGTGAACTTCTATTTCTACTTCTGAGTTAATTCCGCTTTGTTCTAAGAGAGTTTTGGGAATGCGTAAACCTTGGGAGTTGCCGATTTTGACTATTCTGGTTTTGATTGCTGTACCCATTTTATTTTTTGGGGATAGGATGGTATCTACATTGTAATTACAATGATAAAAATAGTCAAGTAGAGGAAGATATCTAAATAGGTATTTGAGTATAATGAAGTAATGAATAACCAATATTATTTTTAGGAGTTACCTCAAATGCGAGATATTACAGATTTTAACGATGCTGCTCATCGTATTGAGTCAGCTAGTGCTGTTTTTCAAAAAGGTATTTATCACTTATTTATTCTCAGGACAAACAGAGTAGTTGATATTTATGAAAAAGTTCTTCGAGTTTACCAGTGTCTCTTTTCACTTTGCTCTACACAACTACTTCTTAATATGAATTATCGTTTTCCACGTAGTTCAGAGCCAAAATTTAATAAATTTAGAAAGCACTGCGTTAATCAAAATGAAATTACACGTAAAGATATTGATCCTGCGGCAATTATAGAACATAATGATCTTAATAAGGGGAATTGGCAATTTCCTAAAAACCATAAATTAGGGCATTCTAGCCAGCAAACTCTGCGTCTTTATAAGAGGGCATTAAATACACGTCATAATACAATATATCGCCCCTTTTTATTAGATAATAGTTATTGGGAAAATTGTACTCTAAGTAACTTGATTATAGATTTACCAAAAGAACAAGAAATAGAAGATTCATTTCGTCAATTCTTAGAGGGAATGATACAATGGTTACAACTTGATATAAAAAATGGAGATGAAGATGATAGTTATGCACAGGATTTTTTACAAAAATTATTTTTCCCATACACGGATGAGAAGCGCACAGAAACTATATATATAAAATATGCAAGAATGTTAAATCCAGATAACGAAGATATTATTAATTTAGCGAAAGAATATCGGAATAATTTGTTAGAAGTCAATAAATTAACGTCAATATCTTCTCTATACTATCAAGAAATTTCGCACCCAGGTGAATTATAGATTCTATCCTTTTATTATATATAGCGATTCTTAAATCCTTAGTTTACTTTGGAGTAACACACCTCTCTAAAAGTTTGTTTGTCTCTCCAAGTAAATTATAACTAATAATACGTGCTGTTATTGTTCCATCTAAATTATCATAAAAATATGAAGAATGAGCATCTTCAGCATAAGTAGACTTTTTTGCACTGACACCGTGAATAAAGAAAACGAGCATAGTCAAGCCAGCTTATGGAATATTATTAAAACATAATACTGTAATTTTATTGACATAAGATATTTAGATGATAGAAAATTGTTATAATATGATTGCGGTCAAGAGGTCTGACTTTTCAGATCATGTTAGTAAGGTCTACCCTTGACTGACTTTGATTTTCCAATAACATAGTATTTAACGATGCTAGGAAAAAAATACTATGACTACATCTATTGCTGACCAAATTATTGAACAATTAAAAATAATGCCTCAAGACTTGCAATATCAAGTCCTGGAATTTGCCCGTAGTTTGAAAAATTCAAAAATCAAATGTGTTCCCGGTAAAGAATTACTGCGTTTTTCAGGTTCAATACCCAAAGAAGACTTACAGCTAATAAGTGAAGCAATAAAACAAGATTGTGAAAAGGTTGACTTTGATAAATGGTAGATACTTGTTGAGATTGCGGAAGACTTGGTTGGAAAACTTAAAAATTCAAAACTCAAAATTATTTTTTGAATTCTGAATTTTGAATTGTTTAAGTTCCCACTGCACCAGAATAAATTAAACCCCGCTGCATATCCAAAGTTAAAATCGCACCATCTTTAATTACCTGAGTCGCCTCTTTTACACCCACAATTACTGGCACACCCAGACGTAAACCAATAACTGCCGCATGACTGGTGAGACTTTCATCTTCAGTAATAATCCCCCCAGCTTTGCGAATTGCTTCCACAAAATCAACACCAGTACGGGATGCTACTAAAATATCTCCAGGGTTAAAATTACTTGCATCCATAGCATTATTAACTACCCTAGCGCGGCCACTTACAGAACCTTGTCCCAGTCCAATTCCCTGACCGAGTACAGCAGTTACTATTTCTACTTTAATCAAGTCTGTTGACCCAGAAACCCCCTGAAGCGTACCAGCAGTCATAACTACTAAATCACCTTCAGTTAAGAGGTTTTTTTCCTGGGCTACATTGATAGCTGCTTGGAATGTCTGACCAGTAGAAGGTAATTCTAATACCAACAGCGGTCTGACACCCCATACCATCTGTAACTGTCTTGCTACGTTGACATGAGGTGTGATGGCTAAAATGGGCGTTTTGGGACGGAACTTAGAAACGTTGCGGGCTGTAGCCCCGGTTTGTGTCAAAGTCATGATTGCTGCTGCGCCCAAATTTTCCGCAATTTGACCAACTGCTTGGCTAATCGCATTGGGAATAGAACGCCTGTTATCTCGTGACAGACGGGAGTTGGCGTTGAGGGTTTCTTCTTGTTCAATGCGTTCGGCGATTCTGGCCATAGTGGCTACAGCTTCCACCGGGAAACTACCAACGGCAGTTTCATTAGAAAGCATTACCGCGTCTGTACCGTCTAAAATCGCATTGGCGACATCAGATACTTCTGCACGGGTAGGACGAGGGTTACTGACCATGCTATCTAGCATTTGCGTAGCGGTAATGATGGGAATACCCAAGCGGTTGGCTGTCGCAATTAGCCGCTTTTGCAGCACGGGTACGTCTTCCGCTGGTAGTTCCACCCCTAAGTCACCTCTGGCCACCATTACGCCGTCACACAAGGATAGAATTGCTTCCATTTGTTCAATGGCTTCGTGTTTTTCGATTTTGGCAACTACAGGCACATTTTTGCCTGTGCTGGAAATTAGTTCTTTAATTTCGATAATGTCCTGGGGATTGCGGACAAAGGATAGTGCTACCCAGTCAACTCCTTGGTCTAGACCAAACATCAGATCCTCTCGGTCTTTGTCGGTCATGGCTTTAATGGATAAGTAAACTCCCGGAAAGTTTACACCTTTATTGTTAGAAAGTTTACCAGGAACTGTGACCCGACAATGTAAATCACCTTTTTCATGGTTAATCTCCTCCACTACCATTTCGACTTTGCCATCATCGAGGAGGATATTTGAACCAACGGGGACTTCATCTGCTAAGTAATCGTAGGTAACGCAGCTAATTTCCTGTGTTCCTTCGATGAGGCGATTTGTTAATGTGAAGCGATCGCCTTTTGCTAAAATTATAGAACCATTTTCAAACCGCCCCAAGCGAATTTTTGGCCCTTGTAAGTCTTGCAGAATTGCTACTGGTCTATTCAGTTCAAAAGCGGTTTGCCGAATTAATCGAATACTCCGCTGATGGTCAGCATGAGTTCCGTGGGAAAAGTTGAGCCGTAGCGTTGTTGCACCCGCTTCAATAATCGCTTTTAGCATTTCTGGGCTGCTGGTAGCAGGTCCAATAGTAGCAACAATTTTAGTTCGGCGTTGAGAATCTTTTAATTTCGTCATGGGCTGGGTTCAAGATTTTTGGAATCTACCTGGGAATTTATCGTAATGTTTTCTCATACTATTTGAGATTTGAGATTTTGGATGATGAAATACTGACTAGATCAACAAATCATTTTTCCATTGATCGCTATCATTTTGCAAATGGGTATGAATTAAACGAACTCTCTTTGTTCGTAACTGTTATATCAATGTTATAAGCAGTTAGAGCGGTAATTATGGTATAGATTTGATATCGTACACTAATCTGATCACTCACATCTTGCACCGGGCGACTGGAAGTCACGACTACTCAGACAAAACCCACGCAGGTGGGTTGAAAAAATTTGATTTTCTCTTAGTCCGCGGAGGTGGACTTTGCTTGTGTAGCCGCGATTTATAATCGCCAGGGCTAGGTACTAAACACTCATTTAGCCAAAAATCATCGCCTTATTGATAGATTCTTCTGCATGACCATAGATCAATATTGCTTTACATAACTTTACTCTTAACTAAGATTAATAGTATGATCCGTAAAGATTGATTATTAAAGGAGTTAAGAATGCTCACGTCGGAGGCACAAAAGCCACTGACAATTCCCCCCAGAGAACTTTTATCACCTCCTGGTGATTTTAACCCGACGCTATTGATGTTTTTAGTCGTAGTGATGATGTTGGTTTTGTCTAACTTTGGGTATTGGCGTTGGGAATGGCCTCATTGGTTGTGTTTTAGTGTCAATACTCTAGCACTACATTGTTCAGGAACGGTGATTCATGATGCTTGTCACCAGTCTGCCCATCGCAATCGAATTGTTAACGCTATGTTAGGGCATTGTAGTGCCTTGATTCTAGCCTTTGCTTTTCCAGTATTTACACGAGTACATTTACAGCATCATGGTAATGTTAATCACCCCAAAGATGACCCAGATCATTATGTTTCGACAGGTGGTCCGTTGTGGTTGATTGCGGTGAGGTTTTTGTACCATGAAGTATTCTTCTTTCAAAGACGGTTATGGCGTAATTATGAACTACTAGAATGGTTTATTAGTCGCTTAATTGTCATTACTATTGTTTATATTTCTGTCCAATATCATTTTTTGGGCTATATTCTTAACTTTTGGTTTATTCCCGCTTTT
>JANMGZ010000703.1:0-5357 GCA_031374905.1 Dolichospermum sp. OTE_70_metabat_362_sub | reverse complement strand
CATTTCTGTTTGTAATTGTCGAGATAGTTGTTTACGCTGTTGTTTTAGTTCCGTGATTTTTCGATCTGCGGACGTTATGATTTGCTGTAAAGGCTGTAAAATTTCATTTTGACGGCGTTTAAGATTTCGGCGATCAATTCCCTGCTGACGGCTTTCTGTTTCTAGTTTTTCTAAAGCAATTTTTAAAGATTCATCCGTGAGAGTTTGATAAAAGTTTTGACGTTGTTCCTGCCGTTTTAGTTTGCTATCATGGTGGTGTAAACTGATGGCTTGTAACTGTTGGGTATATTCAT
This sequence comes from Dolichospermum sp. OTE_70_metabat_362_sub, assembly GCA_031374905.1. Classification (GTDB taxonomy): domain Bacteria; phylum Cyanobacteriota; class Cyanobacteriia; order Cyanobacteriales; family Nostocaceae; genus Dolichospermum. The sequence continues at coordinate 5,064 of JANMGZ010000703.1, read as the reverse complement.
TGGTGAGAGTTTTATATTCTTCTCTTTCTGGAAGTTTACTCAGAGTAATAATTTCTTGTTTAATGGCTGCTAACTTTGCTAAAGTCTGAGTTTCTAATAAAGCCACTTCCTTTCTACCAGGAATTGGTGAAACCCAACCTTCCACCACACTATTACCATTTAATAACCCGGAAAAAGCTTTAATAACTCTTTGTTCACCATTCGGTAATTCAACTAACAAAATACCATACATTTTTCCCTCATGGTAATAAAGGTGATTTTGCTCAAGTTGTTGCATGAGACTATGAGCTATAGCTTCAGATAAAGGGGTGCGAGGTAATTTCAAGATTTCGCCAGTTTGGGGACATTTTCCTGCATAGTAATAGTTGTGGTGTGCAGAAGAAATGATAAAATTAGGGTTGATAAAGTCTGAAAGCGGATGAATAGTAATCATAAAATATATACAATATGATAAATTATTTTATAATTAACAAATTTTTGTTTAAATTGCTTTGCTTCATAAAATGTGCGAAAAAAAGCAAAACAAAATTAGAGGTAGTTTTAAATCTAGCCAAATTACGATTTACAGCAGAGCAAATAGCTCAATCCCTAAATCTTCCTTTAGATGATGTAGAGCAATTTATGTCTGATAAATCTGAAGTCTAAAATCATAACTTTTCAAGAATTTGATATCAAACTGCTGGGGAGCATCCCAAATGTGCAAATTTACCAAAAATCAAAGCTTTAGGCGACTGGAAGTCACTGCTACACAGGCAAAACCCACCTATTCCTTCTCTTCGAGACGCTCTGCGAACGGAACGCTCCGCGAACGTGGGTTATTCAGTCCGCGTAGGCGGACTTGGTTTGTATAGCCGCTATTTCTAATAGCCAGGTTTTGTTTTTACAAAATTGGGATGCTCCCAACTGCTGGAAGACAAAATCTAGAATTGCTATTATCGACCCAAATCGTGCATTTTATTAATTGCGTCCGCACACTTTTGAGTAACTATCTCCAGTTCCTCCTTATTAGTAGAATTAGGAGCATCAATTAACTGACCAATTCTAATAGTCAAAGGCACAGAACGAGGTAAAGAAGAACCTGGTTGTAAAATCTGCTCACTTCCCCATAAACATACTGGTAAAAAAGGAGCTTTGGCTTTAGCTGCGAGGAGGGCTGCACCTCTTTTTGGGTTAGCAATGCGACCATCGGTCGTGCGTGTACCTTCCAAAAACACACCCACAGCCCAACCATTTTCTAAATATTCTAGAGCAGAACGGATAGCATTGCGGTCAGCACTACCACGACTCACAGGGTAAGCACCGTATAATTTAATTGCTTGAGCTAAAACAGGAACGTTAAATAATTCTTCCTTGGCCATGTACGCGACAGGACGACAGACACAACTCGAAACTATAGGTGGGTCAAAATAACTAGCATGATTACTAACTATGATTACAGGACCTGTTTGGGGGACATTTTCCGCCCCATAAATCTTGCCGCGAAAGTATGTGTGCAGCACAGGAGCAATCACCGTCCACTTAAAAGCGTGATACAGTGCCAAACTAATTAAGGGTTCACGAGTTCTAGTCACGGAAAATAATATAAGTTAAACAGAATACACTTAGTCAGAATTCAGGAGTCAGAACTAATCTTAACCTCTAACTCCCACATCTAACTTTTTATTTTTTCTACATCAGTTTCCTAATGCCAAAGCTTGCTGTCCTTGGGGTGAAGTTGCATAACCTAAAAATGCTTTAACTCCCACATTAGCAGGGTCTTTATAGACGTAATACAGCGATCGCTGGTAAGGATAATTACCTGCATCTGGAGTTAAGCCATCAACAGCCAAAACTCGCGCCGTTTGCTGATTTGCAACCTGAGCAAAGGTAGCATACCCTATACCATCAACTCCCAAAGCTTGAATTAAAGGAGTAGTGGCATCTCGTTGTAGAGTGATAATATTGGGTGTAGTCCCAAAATTACCCTTTTTTAGCACCATTTCCTTAAATGCTTGATGTGTGCCACTGATTACCGGGCGATTAATAACACGGATAGTTGCAGGTGAACCTCCCACGGCTGACCAATTATTAATTTTTCCCTGAAATATATCTGCAATTTGACTATTGGTTAATCCTCGGTTGAAAGGATTTGTCTTACCAACAATCAGAGCGATCGCATCTTGTGTTACAGTAACAGCTTTCAATCCCTGACTTTGCTCCTGTGCTGTCAACGGTCTAGATGCTGCCGCAATATCAACTTTACCAGCTAAAAGATCCTGAATTCCCTTATCTGTACCATTCCCCACAGATTCCACCTTTGTACCGGGAAACTGTTTCTCAAAACCATTTTTGAGACTTTGGTTAATTGTCACCATACTGGTAGAACCATCTATTTTTACGGTTGTACCGCTGGCTACTGTTGCGGGCAGTGGAAAAGTACCATTAGTGGTAGAAGTAGTTGTTGTTGTACCACCAGAGGGGGGATTATTTTCTGGTTGTGTAGTTGTATTTGTAGTTGTAGAGGTGGAAGCAGGATTACGCATGAAAAACCACCAATAACCACCACCTAAAAGCCCCAAAAACAGCAAAATAAAAACAATAGGAGGCGGTCCGCTTCTCTGACTCATAAATTTCTACTTATTCTGGTAATTGTTTAGGTTGAGAATCTTGTAACCTGTGCAAACGCCGAGCAACTTCGTCGTCTAAAGTCATATTTTCGATTTCGGACTGGAGTTTTTCCGCTGGATTTTCCGACAATTCGGCTAAAGCTTCTGTCTTCAGATTCCGACGTTCAACTGCACCTTTGGCTTTTTCAAAGTCACTTTTAGCTGAACCAATATCAAATTCATTATTGACTTTAGCAATCATAGCCAGGGCTTCATTCACCTCTGACATATCCTTCATATTCTGCATATCGGCTTTGTAGCTTTCTAACTTCATGCGCTCACGGTTGAGCTTATCCTTAGAAGCCTTGACCGCGGTTTCTGCCTGTTTAACCATTTCCTCCAGTTTAGGCAAGATTTGCTCCGTTTGAATAGCCTTGCTCATGGCCATTCGCGCTGCTTCTTCATTACCACCTTTTTGAGCAACCATTGCTTGCTGCTCTAAGGTATTAAATTCTTTAATTTTTGCCTGATATTTATTGTTGGCAGTTTTATAAGCACCTTCTTGAGCCGCAACTGCGACTGCCAATTTCTGCACTGCCTCCTGCATTGACTGAAGGGATTCTTCAGCCACTGCTACAGCCACTTTGCCACCAGACTCTACAGGCATTCCCCATAACCAGTTCCAAGTCCCAACTATGGTTCGCCCTGCCCTTTCACCCATTATCCAGTAGACAGCTTTTTTCATAACTGAAAGTTATTGCAGTAAGGATGGTTATGGTAATATTTTTACCTTAAAATTGCCATATATCCCAGTTGTATGTCAACTTTTTTAATCATTTTTGACTTAATTCAATTCTCTAGGTAGGGGTTTAGCAAAAACTCATTGGTGTCAACTTAACGCAAAACCGACAACCCAACTGGGAATTAATTCCCAGTCTCATAGCAAAAGTCATCTAAAAGATGACTAAATAACCATAAAAATTTTGAAATTCTTTAGTAAACTTCAGTTTACTTTGGCTATTAGACCGGAACTTAAGTTCCGGGCGGGTTTGGAAGCTAAACAAATAAGCTATTTGTAGTCTAAGTTGACACCAATAAGCTTTTGCTTTACCCCTACACATTTGTTTTTTTCGCAATCTTATAAAAGTTCAAACCTCAGCCGGTTTCAGCCAGCCCTACTTACTCTCATCAGTCAGATGATTTGTGCATAAGATTGGACAGTTCACAGATTTGTTTCCCGACCAATCTGTGAAGATATTATCATCTTTGTAATGTCTGGGTGTTTGCAGCATCAATTCCCATACTTTCCCCGCATTTAATAAATTAAATTTCTCAGGGTAATGTGTTTGTAATAGTGCTTGTACCATTGGTGCATAATCTGAATTTATGCCGGGAAAAATGTGATGTTCAGTATGGTAAGAAAAGTTTAAATGTAAGAGATCAAATAGTTTAGGAACTCGAATAGAGAGACTATTGATAAGAGGATCATTTACACTTGTCATGGGACACAGCATATGATTGGTATAGATATAAAACATCAGCCCCGCATAGCCTATCCAAATGGGTAAGAAGTAGCTAAGAAGCAGTTTAATGGGATCAAATTGTAGGTAAGTTAAGATGCTGGCATGAATGCCGACAATCATTAATAATTCTAGCGCGATCGCTCGTCGTTCTTTACTACTAACTGTAAAAGCCACCACAGGATATTCGGCTTTACCATTGTTGAATAATAAAACTGAGGTCAGATTACGAAATGCGTGAACTCCCCAAGCATGACCCATGCCTATAAACAATAAAAGAGGATTTACCTCAGCCGACGGTACAAAAGCATTCTGAATCCATTTACCCCAATTTTTAGGTTGACTGTCTAAATAATTGCGATCTGGATCTTCTAAGGAATTTGTTTTATTGTGATGTTCTCGATTGTGTACTGCCTTCCATAAAGTTGGTGGCATCCATAACATTGTCAATCCCAATAAACTAATTATTTGTCTCAACCAGGGATTTTTAATTGTGCGGCTGTGCAGAAAATCGTGGGTGCTAAACAGAAGAACAATCACACTATTACCCATCACCAATGCTAATGGTAAATAAAGCCAGAGAAAATACCAATTCCACTCATCAAGATGACTGGCAATTCCCCAACCCAAAATCATAATTGCTAAATTAATAAACAGAATCCAGAGTTTATTAATATCAGGTAAAAATGCTTCTGGTGGTAGTAAAGGACGCAGCTTTTTGGCATATTCTGCTTGCGTCAGCCAAGTTTTTTTTTCAATTGTATTCATAAATCTTTGTAATTTTCTTTATAGGGTTATTATGCCAAATTATGAGCAATTTCAAGTAAGTGTAAGGTTAACTTTTGGCGTTAGTTTAGATTTCCAACCCACGGAGGTGGGTTTTGCCTGTGTAGTTTCTAACCGCTACGGTGTATACACAAGACAAGCCCTGGCGATTATAAATCACGGAACCACACAAA
>JANMGZ010000355.1:0-6483 GCA_031374905.1 Dolichospermum sp. OTE_70_metabat_362_sub | reverse complement strand
TATTCAGCCAAGGAAGGTTGATTTCTGTAGGCTTCGGGAACCATCACCATTAACCCTTCTAAAGGGCTACGTCCCGAACGCACCAACAACTCTAGGACATTATCTAAAGTAGCAGAATCGCTATTATCAATGTTTACCAGTGGCTTGAGTTCATCAAACCGATCTTCCCAAATGGGATGACTAAGGGTAGCTTCCCGTGCCATCATCCAATTAATATTCCCCAACAGAGTATTAATTTCTCCATTGTGACCTAATAACCGCATGGGTTGGGCTAAAGGCCATTTCGGCATAGTATTGGTACTAAAGCGGCGATGATATACCGCAAATGCCACTTTAAAAGCCGGATTTTTTAAATCTTGGTAAAAATCCCCCAATACAGCGGAACGCACCATACCTTTATAAACAATTGTCCGGCTAGACAAGGAACAGACATAGAAATCATCGGAAATTTTTCTGCCCGCTTGCATAATGCGTTTACTGGCAATATACAATTCTCTTTCTAGTTCATCACCGCTCTTATCCGCACAAGAAATTATAACCTGTTCTATTCGCGGTTGATTCTCTTTTGCTTGTACACCTAACACTTCAGGATGCACTGGGACTACTCGCCAGCCCAGTACAGTTAGTTTTTCTTCTGCTGCTATTTGCTCAAATGCAGTTTTAGCAGCAATGGCTGCTGTTTCGTCTTGGGGAAAAAATATCATCCCCACAGCCATATTACTCAGATTGGCAAAATCAATGCCATTATTGTTGTTTTGTGCCAATAATTCCCAAGGAATTGCTGTTAATATCCCCGCACCATCTCCAGAATCTTGGTCAGCACTACAACCCCCTCTATGTTCTAAGCAAGTTAAAGCAGTTAAAGCTTTAGCCAAAATTTCATGACTGGCAATATTTTGACGATGGGTGATAAACCCGACTCCACAAGCATCTCGTTCTTCTACTAACCACTTTTGCCCTGGATATGTATCTGAAAAATTAGTATCTGACACTGTAAGCTGACCCTGATTTGATGGTTGATGATTCATACTCTATTCCTGAAATGTTGAGGTACAGATGTTGTTATTACTGCTAGAGAGAAATTTTCTCAATTTTGGCACTGGATAAAAATACATAATTACCAAAGTTTAGAGATAACAATTTTAGCTTGACATTTAGCCAAAGCTGTGCTACCAATGCCTATTTATTTTTTATTTGTTTACCGCATTGTAAAAACAAACTACCTTAATCCAGAAGAACCTGTAAATCCAACGGTCTTGAAGTTTGCAGTTTTTTTGGATCATGGCTTAGGGGTTGAATGAACAAGTCTAATTTATTAATTGCCTTGGCGACTGGAAGTCGCGGCTACACAGACAAAACCCATCTTTATGGGTTTCAAGCCCTTAATTTTTCCCTAGTCCACGCAGGTGGACTTTGTTTGTGTAGTAGCGATTTATAATCGCCGGAAACTTTTCAAACACCCTCTTACTGATTACTGATAGCTCACCAAAATTAGCCTATTTTCACTATATGCCCATTTGACAATTCCTAAAATATATCTGTTTTTCCCTGTATTTTGGCTGTTTATTTATGAGCCACTACAGGAACTTTAGATTTTAGACTCAAACCCCAAAATCCAAAATTTTTACAGATGAGGATAGGGTGTGTGAATTTCACTTTTAACCCCTAACAATATCATAGTAGTCTCCAAGTAATTTGTATTATTTAAAACAATTGCAGCTAGTATTTTTAGCATGATAATTGTTTGTTACTCTGAATAAGAGACAAAGACCCAAATTAAATATTATCACGACTATTTCTAAAAAAGGTAATTATTTTTTAAATTTTCTGATAAATTTTCCTTAGGCTGGATTTTGCCTAATCACGTTTAAAAATACCGACTCAATGATCTTGAAAATATTCAATTCTGTGTTACCGCTACTGTCAACAGCACTGTGTTTGACTGCTACTTATAGGGTATTTGCTCAAGATACTCCTAGTTTACCAACTCCCGTTCCCACTGCCGTTAGTGCTGGTAATCAAATTATTCTCAATGGCCGGACTTTAACGGCAGCATGGTTACAACCAACAGCAACCACCGTTAAAGGTCAAACTTATCTGAGTGATGGCGCACTTCGGCAATTAATGGGGATAGATTTACTCAATAGTAGTAATCCTGGCAAACAACCAGTACAGTGGTTTTCTGATTTGACAAATCCCCTCATTCTCAATATCAATCTTAGCGGAGGATATCGCTATTTAGATATTACTCAATTAGCACTTAAACAGGGATGGAAAATTCAAGCTAATGGTAACACTTTGGTAATTGTTACTCCACCGTCCCAACTCAAAAACATTCGTCTGGGTAAACAACCAAAAGGAGATAGAGTTGTCCTAGATTTAGATATGGCAACTCCTTGGCAAATTCGACAGGAGTTACCAGTCAAAAAAGTGGTAGATCCTGATGAGATTATCCCTAAATCTACCACACCACCCAATAGAGAATGGACTCTCACATTAGATGGTATTGCTGATGCGGCTTTAATACAACGCTATAATTCTCAACCTCCTACACCACCAAGTCCCGCATCAATAATTCAAAAAGTGGAAGTGCTGAATAATCAAACAATTGTGCGGTTGAGTGTTCCCTTTGGTCAGTCTGTACAAGTTAGCACCATTCCTCAACCAAATCGCTTAGTTATTGATATTCAACCTGATGCAATGGTGGAAAAAACTATTGCTTGGGCGGAGGGATTACAATGGCGACAGCAGTTGGTAACTTTAGGAACAGATCGCTTTCCTGTGGTTTGGTTAGATATTAACCCTCGTGCTGTGGGATTAAGCATTAAGCCTATATTAACTAATCCGCAAACATTAACTGGTACAGCCCCTTTGTTGCTAACTGCTCAAAATTACTTAGCAGTAGCCGCAATTAATGGTGGTTATTTTAACCGCAATAATAAATTACCTTTAGGGGCAATTCGGCGAGATAATCAATGGATATCCGGTCCAATTCTCAACCGAGGAGCGATCGCTTGGAATAATAACGGACAATTCTATTTTGGTCGGCTCACCCTTACAGAAACCCTAATTACCAACAATAATCAACGTTTATCCATTTCCTTACTTAATACTGGCTATGTCCAACGCGGTATCGCTCGTTATACTTCAGCTTGGGGAAATACTTATACACCCTTAGCGGATAATGAAACTATCATAGTTGTCGAAAACAATCAAATAATTAATCAGTTGGCAGGTAATAAAAGTGGTATAAATGCTATTCCCATTCCCGAAAATGGTTATCTCCTCATCTTCCGCAATCAGACACCACAATTACCCATTGGGACAAAAGTTTCCCTTACCAGCACCACTACCACACCTGCATTTAGTCGCTATCCCCACATTATTGGTGCAGGTCCCCTATTAGTAGCAAATCGGCAAATAGTTCTGGATGGACCAGCAGAAACATTCAGCCCCGCTTTTATGAAAGGTCAAGCAGTTCGCAGCAGTATTTGTACTACTTCTAAAGGCAATATTATGATTGCTGCTGTACATAATCGGGCTGGTGGTGGTGGCCCAACTTTGGCAGAACAAGCAAAATTAATGCAAACAATGGGTTGTATAAATGCTTTAAATTTAGACGGTGGTAGTTCTACCAGTCTTTATTTAGGCGGTCAGTTACTTGACCGTTCCCCTAATACAGCGGCGCGTGTTCACAACGGGATTGGGATTTTTATATCACCAAAAACTCCTAGTCGCTAACAAAAATTTAGATTTTGTGATTTGTCAATTTTGAAGTTGAGAATAATCCATTATTTTTTTGATGAAGACTTTATGTAGACACATTAGTTTCAGCAAGGGAGTTTACCAGTCAATGGTGAGTTTTGCTATCTTGATCAAGGTGGCTACCTTTTCCATCAACTATTCAAACTAAAAACAGGTTTGTTATGTCTCCAACTGAGGTAACTATGGCTAAATTATCAGAAACTGTCCCAACTAATACTCTAACTCTGCAACCAACAATTAATTCTAGAAGTATTGCCGCTGGTGAATTACGTCCTTGGGGTTCTTTCACAGTCCTGGAAGAAGGGCGCGGATACAAAATTAAGCGAATTGAAGTCAAGCCCGGACATCGCCTCAGCTTACAAATGCACCATCACCGTAGTGAACACTGGATTGTTGTTTCTGGTACAGCTAAGGTAGTTTGTGGCGATCATGAAATCTTATTAAGCAATAATCAATCAACCTATGTACCCCAATGTACAACCCATCGGTTAGAAAATCCCGGTGTGATTCCCTTGGTTTTAATTGAAGTCCAAAATGGCGAATATCTCGGAGAAGATGATATTATTCGCTATCAAGATGATTATGCCCGTTCTGAAAAATAGGAATAGGCAATAGGGAATTTTTCTTCTTTCTCACAACGGACAACTAACAACTGACTAATAAAAAATTCCATGATTCATTTGAGTCCAGCAGCCATTAATGAAATCGGGCGCTTAAAATCTAAACAACCATCAGATACCTTATTTCGCTTGCGAGTGAAATCTGGAGGCTGTGCTGATTGGTTTTACGATCTGGCTTTTGATGCCACAGTCCAATCTCAAGATCAGGTTTTAGAGTTGGATGATATTCGCGTAGTTATAGACCCAGAAAGCCTAAATTACATCAATGAGTTATCACTAGATTATTCAGAAGATTTGACGGGTGGCGGTTTTCGCTTTCATAATCCCCAAGCAAAATCCACCTGTAACTGTGGCAATTCTTTCTCTATTAGTCAGTAGTTATTGGTCAGTAGTCAGTAGTCAGTGGTTAAGAATTTTCTTCTCTATTCCCTCTTGCCTTTTGCCTCTTGCCTCTTGTCTCCTAAAAATGATTGACAGAAAATCAAAAAAAAAGATATAATCAGGATTTGTTAAAACTTAGATCATAAAGCAGCATCACGCGCTGTAACTCATGCCAACAATACAGCAGCTAATACGTAGTGAACGCGAACTTGCGCGTCAGAAAACCAAGTCCCCTGCTCTGAAACAATGCCCGCAACGTCGAGGCGTTTGCACCAGAGTATACACAACTACACCTAAAAAGCCTAACTCAGCACTCCGCAAGGTAGCCAGGGTAAGACTTACCTCTGGATTTGAAGTAACAGCTTACATCCCAGGTATTGGTCATAACTTACAAGAACACTCCGTAGTTATGATTCGTGGTGGTCGGGTCAAAGACTTGCCCGGAGTTAGATATCACATCATCCGTGGCACATTAGATACAGCCGGAGTTAAAGATCGGAAACAAGGCCGTTCCAAATATGGAACTAAGCGGCTAAAAGCAGGTAAAAAATAGGTAAGCGGCGATTAATCGCATTAACTACGGTTAATCGTCTTGCCTAAAACTGCATAAAAAACCAGCAACAGTAACGAATTTTTTTAAGAAAATCAAACTGGATCTGGCATAAAACATAAGTTGCATGAGTTTGAAGAGGATAATCTTGTAAACGATAACAGCACTTTAATCTAAATTTTAAAGTTGATTACGTTGTCGTCTTCTGTGGCTGGTAGCAGATAAATAAGTGATTTAATTCAGTCTTCCTGCAATTGATAACTAGTGCATAGCGCAAGCCATAGATAAAAGTTCAGGAAAAATCAGCGGATGATAAAACCGCTTTTAGTTTCCTGTGTTCTGATAGCATATAATTTCGTGGTCAAATTCCGTATTCAAGGATGAAGTATGTCTCGTCGTGGTGTTAGTCAAAGGCGCGCAGTTCCGCCTGACTCAGTGTATAATAGTCGCCTGATCAGTATGATGATGCGACGGATAATGCGTCATGGTAAAAAATCAATTGCCGCAAGAATAGTTTATGACGCTTTGAAAACTATTGAAGAACGCACTGGTGGAAGTCCATTAGAAACTTTTGAAAAAGCAGTGCGTAACGCCACACCATTAGTAGAAGTAAAAGCTCGCCGAGTTGGTGGAGCGACTTACCAAGTACCAATGGAAGTGCGTACAGATCGCGGTACTACCCTAGCATTGCGGTGGTTAGTCCAATATTCTCGCCAACGTCCAGGGAGAACAATGGCTGGAAGACTAGCTAATGAGTTAATGGATGCGGCGAATGAAACTGGTAGTGCTATTCGTAAGCGCGAAGAAACACATCGCATGGCGGAAGCAAACAAAGCATTTGCACACTATCGTTACTAAGTAGAAAAACGATATATCGTCTTCTCATGTACGGTATATCGGATAATTTATGGCTAATGCTAAAAAATTGGCAACTGCCTGGCTAGGCTAAGAAAAAAATACGGTTTTCCGTAAAAGTATAGAATCTTAACAAAGAGTAATATACGAGATATCATGAGGCGACAACGTTAGGAGGTAACTGTGGCACGCACGAACCCGCTAGAGAAAGTACGCAATATCGGTATTGCGGCGCATATAGATGCGGGCAAAACAACGACAACAGAGAGAATATTATTTTACTCTGGGATCATTCATAAAATTGGCGAAGTT
>JANMGZ010000551.1:0-5897 GCA_031374905.1 Dolichospermum sp. OTE_70_metabat_362_sub | reverse complement strand
GCAAAACCCGTAGGGGCGCAGGGCTTGCGCCCTCCATTGTGTTTCATTAGATCGAGAATTGCTATAACATCCTGGGAAACTGTTGGATAATTAAATATCATTCAAAAGCCTAAATTCATAAGTATTACTAAAGTTAGCCCTTTAGAGATTTAAACTAAAATATAGTACAATAGTATTACTGGTAGTAGATTACTGTTAGTACGCGTTCCAAAATATATCCCTCGGTTGGTCACCGGGGGATTTTTTTTGCTAATTAGCAATAATTTACAGTGTTAGTTCACCCACCGCAAGCGAGAAGGGAACTTATGATGTATCTCATTTAAGTGCATACCGCTATCTGCCATTTTCACAAATCAAACTTTAGTTCTAGTCAATTCAATACTAATTTTGCCGCTAAAATCAGGAATAGGTGCAGAGGTTTTACTGAGAATAACCTGTACTTGATTAATACCGTCGCTATCCTCTAAAATACTATCAGCTATAGCACCAGCTAGTCTTTCCACCAATGCAAACTTTGATGTTTTAACCAAATTTTGAACTAAGCAAATGGTACGCCGATAATCTATAGTGTCTTCAATATTATCTGTTTTTGCAGGTTGGGAAAGATCAAACCATAATTTAACATCTACTTCAAACCATTGTCCTAATACCTGTTCTTCTGGTAAAAACCCAGTATAACCGTAGCCACGAATTCCTGTTAAATGAATACAGTCCATAATCTCTAATCAATGCAACTTACTTTTAATAATCTTAATCAAGTTTGGTCTTATGTATTAACGGAAACCCTCAAACGCTTGGGTTTAAATTGCGCTGTAATCTGTCCTGGTTCTCGTTCTACACCCTTAACGGTGGCCTTTGTGCAACAAAGAGCGGATATTGAAGCTATTCCCATTTTAGATGAACGTTCGGCGGCTTTTTTCGCGTTGGGACAAGCAAAAGCAACGGGAAAACCTGTAGTATTAGTTTGTACTTCGGGAACTGCGGGGGCAAATTTTTATCCAGCGGTAATTGAAGCTAGGGAAAGTCGTGTGCCTTTGTTAATATTAACCACCGATAGACCAGCAGAATTACGAGATTGTCATTCTGGACAAACTATTGATCAAGTAAAATTATACGGTAATTATCCCAATTGGCAAGGGGAGTTAGCTATACCTTCGGTGGATATGGGAATGTTATGTTATCTCAGACAAACGATAATTCACGCTTGGGAACGTTGTCAATTTCCCAATTCCGGCGTAGTACATTTAAATATACCTTTTCGTGATCCGCTTGCGCCCCTTCCTGATGGTACAAATTTTACTTTAGATGTGGAAGATTTCTTTTCAGGAATAGTCTTTACCCAATTACCAATTACCAATTACCAATTCCCAATTATCAATTCCCAAAGAGGGATTATTATTGCTGGTGTAGCCCAACCACAAGACCCAGAAGAATATTGTAGAGCGATCGCCCATTTAAGTCAAACTCTCCAATGGCCTGTTTTAGCTGAGGGACTTTCCCCTGTTAGAAATTATGCAGACTTAAATCCCTATTTAATTTCTACATACGATATTATGCTTAGAAATCAAAACCTTGCCAAAGAATTAACCCCAGAAATGGTAATTCAAATTGGAGAAATGCCCACAAGTAAGGAATTACGAAATTGGTTAATTACTACCAAACCGCAACGTTTTGTAATTGATCGTTGTGATCAAAATTTAGACCCTTTGCATGGAAAAACCACACATTTAAGAATATCAGTAACAGAACTTTATAAATTTAAAATTGGGGAATTAGCAGAAAATGAATATTTACAAAAATGGTGTACAGCAGAAAATAAAGTCAGAAAAAATATTGATGATTATTTTGCTCAAATAGATGAATTAAGCGAAAGTAAAACCGCTTGGTTAATTTCCCAATTTCTGCCACCAGCAACACCCCTATTTATTGCGAATAGTATGCCAGTGCGAGATGTAGAATTTTTCTGGAAACCCAATAATTTAAGAATTAAACCTTATTTTAATCGAGGTACAAATGGGATTGATGGTACTTTATCCACCGCTTTAGGCATAGCACATCATCAGCAAAGTAGTGTCATGTTAACAGGAGATTTATCTTTATTACATGATACCAATGGATTTTTAATTAGAAATAAATTTATTGGACATCTGACGATTATCTTAATTAATAACAATGGTGGCGGTATTTTTGAAATGTTACCCATTGCTAAATTTGAACCACCTTTTGAGGAATTTTTTGCTACTCCTCAAAATATTGATTTTGCTCAATTATGCACTACTTATAATGTGCAATATCAGTTAATAAGTTCTTGGGAAGATTTGAAAAATAGCTTACAGCAATTACCAAAAACGGGAATTAGGGTTTTAGAATTAAAAACCTATAGGAAAAGAGATGTGATGTGGAGAAAGGAGAATTTAGCAAAGTTTAGTAATTAGGAATTATCCTCCACTACAAACTCATAACCAGGGAAACTTCAGGAGGTCGAAGGCAGGAGGAACCCACCCTTACTCATAACCTTCTGCCCTCTGCCTCTTAACTCCTGCCTTTTTGTAAACGCACAAACCAATCTTTATAAAGCATGAAGTTATCGGACTAGAAATCATCTTTTCCCCCTTCTCAAAAGAAAAAGGGAGAAAAAGTGATTTACTTACAAAAACCAACCGTAAGAATGTAAACCCTTACCTAAAAGATTTACACCCAAATAACAAATCCAAACCACCACAAAACCAGCAGCGGCTAAGATTGCGGGCTTTCTACCTTGCCAACCGCGAGTTATTCTAGAATGCAGATAAGCCGCGAAAACTAACCAAGTAATTAACGCCCAAGTTTCCTTGGGGTCCCAACTCCAGTAAGAACCCCAGGCTTCATTAGCCCAAACCCCACCAGCAATAATCCCAATTGTCAGGAGAGGAAATCCCAAGCCAATGATGCGATAACTGATATTATCGAGGGTTTCAGCTAAGTTGAGGCGTTGAGGAGACAGGATTTCTGTAGTTTGAATGGGGGTAGTTGCGACTAAATCTAAAACCGCAGTTCCATTCCCGTTGTTATTACTTTCTACACGAGAAAAGCCATTAGTTTCCGCAGCGGGTGTTGATGTAACTAACTCACCTGCTTTAAGTAATTTATAACCATTACTCCGATAACCGCCATTACCAAAGGAACTACCTTGTAATTGGATGTTTTGGCCGCGAGTAACAATTAAAAAAGCGATCGCTAACAGCGCCCCGACCATCAAAGCGGAATAACTCAACATCATGACACTAACGTGCATCATCAGCCAATTAGATTTCAAAGCCGGAACTAAAGGCTCTGACACCTGCATATTTGATGGTAAAGTCAGAGTCGCAAAAGCAGCAATTCCCATGGCTACAGGTGCAGTCACAACACCCACCAAACGGCTACGACTGTTATTTTCGGCAATTAAATGGACAGCGGTAATTCCCCAAGTCAGGAAAAATAAAGACTCGTAGAGATTACTGAGGGGAAAATAGCCCGCTTCTATCCATCTTGCTCCTAATAAAGTCGCCATACACAAATTAGCGATCGCCATACCGGCTGTTCCCAAAGCTGCTGTCACCGATAAATTCGGAAAAGCCGCCCCCACCCAATACACCAACATCGTACAGAATAAGACAGCAAAAGAGGCATTATCTAGCCAGTTCTGGAGTACAACCAGATTCATAAACACTTCTCTCCAGTGGATGCTTGAAAATATCAATTCCGATTACCTTGATCCTATCTGCTTTTGGGGATTAGTCATTGGCAAGATTAACCTTCATAATTCATAGCCCCCAAATATTTAGTTAAAAAAGGCGAAAAAACCTCATAAATCAAAGTTAGCGGTTGTCCATGATGCCAAAACAAATAATGGCGACCCCAAAATGGACCCTTTTCTTGAAAACCCGTCTCTAACGCCTCGGAGTTACCATAATAAATACCTTGCACATCTCTATACAACTCAGTTCGTAACCGTGCCAAACTTGCCCAAATTGGTAAGGACTTGTTTTGTAAATATTCATCTACATGACTAGCTTCCCACCAAGAAGCAGCATAGTACAATCGCTGACCAGAAGCAGTTCGCACCCATACCTGTCGACGCACTCTTGGACCTGGTAGCATCTGCATCATATCCGGTGCATTATCAGAACTCATACCAATAGCTGACATATCAATCACATCCACTTCCGTTGGTTCACCAGTCAGCAGTTGGACGTGTCTAGTCGGAGAACCATCACCCAAAAGCAATAATTGCCAAGTTGGTGCTAACTGAGTGTGAGGTAAACCACGTTTAACCACTTCCTCTCCACCTTCCCAAATGGGAGTTAGACAATGCCAAGCACTGGGTAAGATTAAGTCATTTGTGGGATTAAAAGTAGTAGTCAATGTTCTTTACAAAAGTTTATATATATTTCTATGAATAGCACAAAAACCAGCATCACTAGGGGAAGCTGGCAAAGAATCAAACATAAGGATTTTGATCAAAAAATATAAACCCGCTGCTATAATCATTTTTCTGACATAACAGCGGGTTATTTACATTCAAAAATGCGGATGGCGAGACTCGAACTCGCAAGGGCTATGCCCACACGCACCTCAAGCGTGCGCGTATACCAATTCCGCCACATCCGCGCGGTTTGAACACAGATCATAGTATAACATAAAAAAATCATTCAAATACAAGATTTTTCCCATATTTCCCAAATATTTTTTGAATAGGTATGAGACTAACAGAAATATAGTTACAGTACAAGTCATATTAAAAGAGCCATCAGTGATCAACCGTCAGCCGTCAGCGGGTCGTTAAAAAGGGGATTTAAACCCAGAATAAGCTTACTAGCTGATAACTGAATGCTGAATGCTGATAGCTTATTAAAAGGTCTAGCAAAGATGCCAGATAATCTAATAGTCTGCTAAAAATTATGTTTGGGGATCTCCTGTCACGATTTACAGTAATGCAACCGCTTTATGTCAACAGGATGGGAGAAAATGTGAATCTACTGGTACTGATATCATAACTAGAAAATGAAATTTGATAAAATATTAATTGCCAATCGAGGAGAAATAGCCCTTCGCATTCTCCGCGCCTGTGAAGAAATGGGAATTGCTACAGTTGCTGTTCATTCCACTGTTGACAGAAATGCTCTCCACGTCCAACTTGCAGATGAAGCCGTTTGTATTGGTGAACCTGCCAGCAGTAAAAGTTATTTAAACATTCCCAATATTATTGCTGCTGCATTAACGCGCAATAGTAGCGCCATCCATCCTGGGTATGGTTTTTTATCAGAGAATGCGAGATTTGCCGAAATTTGTGCAGATCATCATATTGCTTTTATTGGGCCTACGCCCGAATCTATTAGACTGATGGGGGATAAGTCCACCGCTAAAGAAACCATGCAAAAAGCTGGTGTTCCCACAGTTCCCGGTAGTGAAGGGTTAGTAGAATCAGAAGCAGAAGGATTAGCGATCGCTCAAAAAATTGGTTATCCTGTAATGATTAAAGCTACCGCCGGTGGTGGTGGTAGAGGAATGAGGCTTGTCCGCTCGGAAGACGAATTTGTGAGACTATTCCTCGCCGCCCAAGGGGAAGCAGGAGCAGCTTTTGGTAACTCAGGCGTTTATATAGAAAAATTTATTGAACGTCCCCGGCACATTGAATTTCAGATTTTAGCCGATAACTACGGTAACGTGATCCATTTAGGTGAAAGAGATTGTTCAATTCAGCGTCGTAACCAAAAACTTCTAGAAGAAGCTCCTAGTCCGGCTCTTGACCCAGATTTACGGCAAAAAATGGGAAAAGCAGCCGTCAAAGCCGCCCAATTTATCAACTACACTGGCGCAGGAACTATTGAATTTCTCTTGGATAAATTCGGTAAATTCTATTTCATGGAAATGAA
>JANMGZ010000488.1:0-6785 GCA_031374905.1 Dolichospermum sp. OTE_70_metabat_362_sub | reverse complement strand
ACTGCTAGAAGAAGCTCCTAGTCCGGCTCTTGACCCCGATTTACGGCAAAAAATGGGAAAAGCAGCCGTTAAAGCCGCCCAGCATATCAAATACAGCGGCGCAGGAACTATTGAATTTCTCCTAGATAAATTCGGTAAATTCTATTTCATAGAAATGAACACCCGGATACAAGTTGAGCATCCAGTTACAGAGATGATTACTGGTATAGACTTAGTAGTTGAACAAATTCGCATTGCTCAAGGTGAAAGACTACAGATTACACAAAAGGATGTGATTCTCAAAGGACATTCTATTGAATGCCGTATTAACGCCGAAGATCCAGATCATGATTTTCGCCCAGCCCCTGGTAAAATTACTGGTTATCTGCCACCAGGAGGACCAGGCGTGCGGATTGATTCCCACGTATACACAGATTACAACATCCCCCCTTACTACGACTCCCTGATTGGTAAATTAATTGTCTGGGGACCAGACCGAGCCACCGCTATTACCCGCATGAAACGCGCATTACGAGAATGTGCCATTACCGGCGTCCCAACAACAATTCCCTTTCATCAAAAAATTATGGAAAACTCCCAATTTTTGCAGGGTAATATTTACACCAGCTTTGTTCAGGATATGAAAATGCTGTGATTGGTGATTGGTGATTGGTGATTGGTGATTGGTCATTGGTGATTGGTCATTGGTCATTGGTCATTGGTCATTAGGTTAAAGTTTTTTCCTTCTTCTGACTCCTGACTCCTGACTTCTGACTCCTGACTCCTGACTCCTGACTCCTGACTCCTGTTACCTATATAACATGGTCAGTAACCCTTGCTGACCTAGTAAAATTTCCCTAATAAAACTAAAAATCCCTACGCAAATAATGGGGGTAATATCTACACCACCAATTGGTTGTATTACCTTCCGCAACGGGATTAAGAAAGGTTCAGTCGGCCAGGCGATAAGACTAAAAGGCAAACGGTTGAGATCAAATTGGGGATACCACGTCAGAATAATGCGGAAAATAAATAAAAACGTCATCACTCCCAAAAAGGGGCCAAGAATCCAAGTAGTCAAGTTAACACCAGTCATTTTGTTTAGCTAATTATTTGTGAGAACATCTTCAACTTAGGTACAAGTTGAAAAACTTTAAGGTTTGTAACGGATTTCTTTTTTTTTAATTTTAACTAAATTGTGTTACTTTATCAAGAAAATTGGGTTAAAAACCTTTTTAAAATTACTGATAAACAAGTATTATTATCACGCTCAAAATGTAACACCATAATTTGCTCTGGACGCAACCCAACAGATTCGTATGTTTGTCCATTAGTATCGCTAAATTCTACTTCAAATGCAGCACCATCAGCTAATAATTCGACTATTGTACCAACTTGACCACGCAGCAAGTTATATTCAGCTAAATCAACGGTGAGTGCTACTACATTTAATAAATTGGCTGCAATTTTACTTATTTAATATTCAAAACAATAGCTAAAGCATTACTAATTTCCTTCATAATTTCTTCTGAAACTGTTCCCACTTGCTTAATTAGTCGTTATTGAGAAACTGAACGAATTTGAAAAGTATCTGCTGCGGATGACTTGCTTAAATTATTATCTGCTGTTGGTTCAATATGTATCATCCAAGGTACTTGTGCAAAAACTTCATTCCATCCTGTAATTCGTACAATAACCTTTAAGCGTAAAACACCTATATCATCATTATTAACTATAACACAAGGTCGCGTTTTGCTAATTTCATCACCTACTGTGGGATTAGCATTATACAGCCAAATTTCACCTCTACGCATAATCTTGGTACTCATAAAAATTTTCATTACAAGTATCAACAAATTCTGTTAAACTGCTTTCTGTTTCATAATAAGAACCCATCATTTCCGCAGCAGCAGTTAAGCTCAGTTTTTTGGGATTTTGCATTTCCTCCCGCATGAGTTTTAATACAAATTCAATCATCTCTAGTCTTTCGACATTAGGCATTTTTTTGATAGCTTCTAAAATTTGCGGGTTAATCATAATTTGTAACAATTGTAAGTAGTTTCTATTTTAAAGTAAGATATACTGACTCTGCAACCTTCGTAGGTTGGGTAGAACGAAGTGAAACCCAACACCACCCACCGATATATTATAATTTAATGTCGGGTTGTACTTTGCTTTATAATTAATGTTGGGTTTCCTTGCGTCAACCCAACCTACGGGGTAAAATCAAGATTATAAAACACAACTTTAATCACAGGATATTTATAGTATGGAATATCGCCGCGCCAATGTGGCAGGAGGAACATACTTTTTTACAGTGGTGACAGAGAAAAGACAAAAAATATTATGTTTACCAAAAAATATTTCTTTATTAAGAGATGCTTTTGGTTATGTAATGCAGAAACATCCATTTATTATAGATGCTATTGTTATTTTACCTGATCATCTTCACTGTATTTGGACATTACCAGAAAATAATCAGGATTTTTCTACCCGTTGGCGGTTAATTAAAAGTTATTTCAGTCGTAAATGTGAAACTATTTCACCAGAAAATATATCTATATCTAGAAAAAAGAAAAAACAACGGGCTATATGGCAATATCGTTTTTGGGAACATTTAATTAGAGATGAAATAGATTTTGAAAATCACGTTGAATATATTCATTATAATCCTGTGAAACATGGTTTGGTAACAGCACCAAAGGATTAGGAATATTCCAGTTTTCATCGCGCTGTGCGTCAAGGTATGTATGACATGATGTGGGGTGCGGGTGAGGAAATTATTTTTGATGATGATATTAGCTAAAAATTTAACACCATTATTTGCTCTGGACGTAAACCAAGAGATTCATAAGTTTGTCCATTACTATCGCTAAATTCTACTTCAAATACAGCACCATCGGCTAATAATTCAACTATTGTACCAACTTGACCACGCAGCAAGTTATATTCAGGTAAATCAACGGTGAGTGCTACTACATCTAATAACTTGGGTGTGATTTTACTCATTTAATATTCAAGGAAATATATTTTTACTGTTTAAAAACTGAACTAATCTTTGTTAAGTTATCTATTTAACTCTTCATCATATTTATGATACCAATACTCAATAATTAATAAAGATGCTCTGATAAGTTTATTCCAATGTTTGTCATCCATTGATATTTGTTCAGTTGCAGGTCTAAAATGAACTATAGAATTACGAATCTTATAAATCACCTCACCAAGTTTACTTTCTGTATTGCGATATTCCCATAAAAATAGAATATCAATTAAACGATTGATATCCAGCAAGACCCAAAATAAAAACTTCATTGGTAGTTTATTAACTTGTGATTTCTTACCTTCAATGAAATTTTTCACGTCTTGTAAAAGCTCAATAGCATCCTTAAGAGAATCCTTCGGTGAGTTAGCTATCAATTTATTAATAGCTTCATTTTCTTTTGGTTTCCAACTAATATCATCTTCAATTTGAGATGAAAAATTGAGTAATGAATCTTTTATACCTAACTTTTTATGAAAATCTTCTAAAAATGATATTGAGAATAATCTTTCTATACATCTGTACACATCCAGAAAAGAATATCTCCAGTAAACAGATACTAAACTAAAAACTAGATTATCATAAGGTATATTTTTTGCACCTTCAAGAAATAACTTTTCAAAAACAAAAATGGTGTCTTCTTCAAATTGTAAAGACCTTATTTGAGGAGTTTTAGTAATATAAAACCCTGATAATTTTAGAAGATTAACAGTAGTTTTGTCATTTATATCACTATCACTCTCAATAAATGAACAGTCATCTTGAATTTTATAAACAAAGATAGTCTCAAAGAACCTGCTAACTACACTATATTCATATAATTCATATTTAGTTGTTTTTGCTTCAGGTGTGTAAAAAATTTGATTAATGATTTGAAGTGGGTCAGCACTTTGTTTGACAGGAATTTTCAGTTCAAAAATTAAAGCAGTAATCATTCCTCCATTTAATTCTTCTACCTGTATTATTTCCGGCTGCGTTGATAGTTGGGTTGTTGCACCAATAGTAACAAAGTATTTGATAACCTGAGATTCATTAGGTTGATTTTCATGTTTAAATTCAAACCATGCTGTTCTGAATGTTGGCAAAATTATTTCTTCATCTTCATCTTTAATTTTTAATTTCTCCAACCATTTTTGCTCATCCTGAGTGTTTAGTTGAATACGTCGTTCATCATCAGTAGATATAGAAATATTAACATTTTTAGACTGAACAAATTCAGCTAATAACCCAAATATGTATTCATTAGCTTTTTTAATACTTCTGGACATAATAATATTAGTATGCCCTCCAGCATGGATTCATATTTTCAACGTCAAAATTTTCTTCTATAAGCACTTCAAAAGTTTTGAGAAAAAATTCTCTTTCATTAGATTTTGCTGGTTTTCTACTAATCAATTCATTCAAAGTGACAAAATCTAAAAACTCTCCAATTTCCTCACTATTAAATCTTTGTAATCTTTGTAGCAATTGATCAGCATTTATTTTGATTTCCTGCCATTTTTGATTTTGCTTTTCTGGTGTATATTTTTTATTTCCTGGTCTACCTAATGTTGCTAAAGCAATAGCAGTTACAAAACCAACACAGGCTGGTTGACTACTAAATAAATCTTTTCCTTCTTTAAAATATCCTTCTATATTTTCACCTTGATATGATGCAAAAGCATGGTCAAATTTAGACAAATAAAACATTACTTCATAGAAAATATTGGTAAAATCTTCATTTGATGTTGCTTCTATAAAATCTAGTCTTGTAAATTCGTCTGCTAGTTTTTCCTGAACGTCAATTTTTTCTTTTCTTCCTCCAAATACTAAAAATAATTCAATGACATTATCGGCTTGAAAATGTCCAGAACGTTTGCGTCTTCTCTCTTCATTGATTTTTAATATTTCTATATCTGGATATTTTTCCTGTATTTCTTTTATTATGACTTGAAAAATTGTTTCAATTTGTCTTCTCAAATTCCAAGGAACTTGCCCAGTATTTAATACCAACATTCTATAAGTTAAACTATTAACTTGTGAAGCGATCCAAAATTCGATCCGAATTTTATGATTTTCAATCGGATGCTCGTTTAATGCTGTATTTAAAGCATTGGTTCTTTGCATACCATCAATGATAGAAATATCCTCTTTTGGTATTCCTTTAATAAACTGTAAAAATGAGTTATGATCTTCTATCGTTTCTATGGTTGTAAATTTTTCTCTAGGAACAATCACACCAATCACAATTGGAGGTAATACTGCTCCAGATCCTATATCTTTAATCATCCTGTCACGAATACGAATTGCTGTTGTTGTTTTTAATGTATCCCTTTGTCCTTCTAAGCCTCCTCTGTTTTCAAAAGCTTGTTTTACCATATTCAAATATTCTCCTACTGTAAATTGCATAACTACTGAGTAGCAATTTACTTTAGTATCTTTAATAATATCTAGCTTGTCTACAATTACCATTGATATTTCCTCTATCTGTCACTAAATTATGATCGAATAAAATATGACTATCAAATAACTGATTAAGATAGCGATCGCTCACCGCACCCTACAATCATACCATCTCCTATAATTGATCGGATAACCTGCACACCTACATTTAGGCATGAAACTGTGACCGAAACTGGAAAATACAAAGATACCGTCAACTTACCCAAGACTAACTTCGATATGCGGGCTAACGCAATCAAGCGCGAACCCGAAATCCAAAAATTCTGGGAAGAAAACCACATTTATTCTCAACTGGCACAAAACAACCCCGGCGAATTATTTATACTGCACGATGGGCCTCCCTATGCTAACGGCCAGTTGCATATTGGTCATGCTTTAAATAAGATTCTCAAAGATATTATTAACCGCTACCAATTGCTAAAAGGTCGTAAAATTCGTTACGTTCCAGGATGGGATTGTCAAGGATTGCCAATTGAGTTGAAAGTTCTGCAAAATATGAAACAGGCAGAACGGCAAAATCTCACACCTTTGCAATTGCGTCAAAAAGCCAAAGAGTTCGCACTGAAAACCGTAGACGAACAGCGGGAAGGCTTTAAACGCTATGGGATTTGGGGTGATTGGGAAAATCCTTATTTAACCTTAAAACCAGAATACGAAGCCGCGCAAATTGGCGTTTTTGGGGAAATGTTCCTCAAAGGTTATATTTATCGCGGTTTAAAGCCTGTGCATTGGAGTCCTAGTTCTAAAACCGCTTTAGCAGAAGCTGAGTTAGAATATCCTGAAGGTCACGTTTCTCGCAGTATTTACGCCGCTTTTCCTGTGCTGAAGGTTGCAGAAGGGTTAAAAGCTAGTTTGGATGGCTTCTTGCCTGAGTTGGGCGTGGCTGTGTGGACTACTACTCCTTGGACTATTCCCGGTAATTTGGCTGTGGCTGTGAATGGTGCGTTGGAGTATGGGGTTGTGGAGGTTTCGCGCAAAGACGCACAAGGAGCAAAGGCGCAAAGGGAATGCAGATATCTGATCGTGGCTGCTGAGTTGGTGGAACGGTTGGCTGGGATTTTGGATGCTGAGTTAACGGTAAAGGCAACTTTCCCAGGGAAGGATTTGGAAGGTACTATTTACCGTCATCCTCTTTTTGACCGTGAAAGTCCGGTGGTTATTGGTGGTGATTATATCACTACTGAGTCGGGGACTGGATTGGTGCATACTGCTCCTGGTCATGGTCAAGAGGATTATATTGTCGGTCAGCGTTACGGTTTGCCGATTCTTGCACCGGTTGATGATAGTGGGAATTTTACGGATGAGGCTGGTAAGTTTTCTG